>JAAYJY010000043.1 GCA_012522705.1 Syntrophomonadaceae bacterium
ATGTAGGCACGGGGGATACCATCTGCGATGAGACCATGCCGGTGCTGCTGGAATCGATAGAATTCCCCGAACCAGTGATCCAGATAGCTATCGAGCCGCGTACCCAGGCCGATCAAAACAGGATTACCGAGGCTCTGGCCAAGATCTCGGCAGAAGATCCGACCTTTAAGATGGTCTATAATAAGGAAACCGGTCAGACCCTGCTTTCCGGCATGGGCGAATTGCACCTGGAAATCATCGCCGAGCGTCTGGCCAAGGAGTTTCATGTGGGCATCAATATCGGCCAACCCGAGGTGGCCTACAAAGAGACCATCTCGAGAAACGCCCAGCATGAGACCCGCTTTGTCAAGCAGACCGGCGGCCGGGGTCAGTTTGCCCACTTGGTGCTGCAATTGGAGCCCGCGGAAGGTTTCGAATTTGTGAGCAAAGTGGTGGGCGGAGCGATCCCCCGAGAATATATACCGGCGATCGAGTCGGGGGTCAAGCAAGCGCTGGAAGAAGGGGTGCTGAAGGGTTACCCGGTGGTCAACGTCAAGGCCACCCTGCTGGACGGTTCTTTCCACGAGGTCGACTCCTCCGAAATGGCATTCCGCACCGCCGCCATGATGGCCACCCGGGAATGCCTGAAGAAGGCGGGCCCGCGTCTGATGGAACCGGTGATGCGGTTAGAAGTGACCTCGCCGGAAGAGTTCACCGGCAACATCATCAACAACATCAGCAACCGCCGCGGCAAGTTGGACTCCATGGAAATGCAAAACAATACCCAGATCATCAGGGGCTATGTACCGCTGGCCGAGATGTTCGGTTATTCAACCGTGCTGCGCTCCAGCACCCAGGGAAGGGCGGGATTCTCCATGGAGTTCTCTCATTACGAAGAGCGCAGCATAGCATCCTAGAATTGGCTTCCTGAAAACATCAAGCCCGGTGTCTGATGACAGCGGGCTTTAATATTTTCTGCTTTGGTGGATCCAAGGACCTATCTCTATTTTATTGGAATCTAACTGTGTTGGCCAGGTTGGTGAGTTCCTCCACCGAGACGTTGCCGGAATAGGTGACCGTGACCATTTTGCCATTCAGCTTGACCCAGCGGGAAAGGAGATTTATGCCTTCAGTGCTGGCCTTGTCAAGGGTCTGCAACTGTACCTCAGGTTCGATGTAAGGGTCCACCGCTATCTGCACTCTGGACAAACCGTCTTGACTGGCGTAGTCATATACGGTGCGGCTGCTGGTGCTGATATCTACCTGCAGCAGCCGCAGGCTGGGGGGGACATTCACCGGGGTAAGGACCGGCTCGATGTCTTCCACCACCCCCTCAGAATCATCCTGGGTCACCGAGGGGGCCGCGATAGGAGTTTCCCTGGCTCGCAACGGCATGGTCTGTTCCGGTTCGTAAAACATGAGGGTCTGGTTGGCAACACTATCTTCCGGGATGGTGTCAGCATCGAAATCCAGTTTGGTACCAAGTACCGAAGGCGGGGAAGAGGTATCGGCAGGAGCGCCATAGACGGGCGTACTGGGAGCATCTGATTTATCACCAGACCGCGGATCTGCGGCCATTTCTTGCTGAACAGCTGATTTCTGATTCCCAGTAATTTGCTCGGCTACAGTCAGTTGTTCGACGGTGGCGCCATTGCCTGGAGTCGACACCACCAAAGGGGTGACGGAATCAGGAGCGGCATCGCCTTTATCGGCTATATTCACATAGGCTGGATTTTTCAATAGCTGCGGCATAAACAGGAATAAAGCCACCACTGCCACTGCGGCCAGTCCGCTATACCAGAATTTGCGGTTGTACAGCAGACCCGCTCCCCGGCGGACGGAGCCCACCGAACCCATCACCCGGGAGGTGAAATCCGGGGACAGTGCTGGTATGTCAGTCGTATCACGCAGAACCTCGTTCTCCAGTCGGGTCAGTTTGTAGAGCTGCTGGCAGGAGGGACAATCCTTGAGATGTTTCTTGACCTTGAGATACATTTGGGGGGAGACGGAATCGTCGCAATATTCGTAGATCTGCTTATTTAATTCCTGACAATCCATCCTGTTTCCCCCTTTCATCCCGGTTTTTCAGTACCGCTTTCCGCATTGATTTACGAGCCCGATGCATCTTGACTTCTACGTTCTCCTTAGTAATCCCCAGTGTCTCGGCAATCTCCTGGTTATCCAAGTCCAATTGATATCGCAAGGCCAGCATCACTCGATAACTTTCCGGGAGTGAGGTGAAGGCCTCCTTTATCTCCGCCTTTAGTTCATTTCTTTCCAGGAACAACTGGGGGTTGCCATAATCATAATGGTAATCGGATTCCGGTTGGCTGTAGGTTTCGTCGAAATTCAAGGTAACCATTTTATTCTTCTTGCGCAGAACACTTATTGTCGTATTGATGGCGATCCGGTGAATCCAAGGCCCGAATCGCTTGTTGCGGTCATACTGGTGCAGTTTTTGGTAAACAGTGATGAACACATCCTGGCAGATGTCCTCGGCTTCCTGGTATTGGCCGGTCATACGGTATATAATTGTAAACACCGAATTTTTGTAACGGTTTATCAGTTGTTCGAAAGCCGATACATCACCACGCAGAATCATGGCGGTTAGCGCCTCGTCGGTCGTCACAATGTGATCCTCCGTTCGCTCTATTCTATAATACGGATGGCACTCAAGTTACTTGCACTTGCATGCACGTAATAATAATAGCATGAATTGCTGGTCGTGAAATAGTAAAATTAGACATGGTTCGCTGCCGATAAGGCCGACCAATTCGGTTAGACGGGGGTTTGGGGTGAAGATAGTGGTCGATGCGGACGCTTGTCCGGTCAAGGGCATAATTGAGACGGTAGGGGAGCGCTGGGGAGTAGGGGTAGTGCTGGTCTCCAACCACCATCACCGGATGCAGAGTGATTATGCCTCGATTGTGGTGGTAGACGGGGCTTCCCAGGCCGCCGACCTGGCCATAATGAACATGGTCTGCCGGGGAGATTTGGTGGTAACCCAGGACTATGGGTTGGCTTCCATGGTGATGGCCAAGGGCAGTTATGCTCTGGACCCTTCGGGGAGGGTTTTTAACGACGATAACATCGATCGGCTGCTTATGAACCGTTACTTAAGCCAGAAGGCGCGGCGGGCAGGGGGCCGGACCAGGGGACCGCGCAAACGCCGCCAATTGGATAATGATCGCTTTGCCCACAGCCTGGAGAGGATTGTAATGGAAAATATGGACTGGCCGGATGGTTCCGGAAAGAGTTAGAATTATGTAGTTTGAGGTGGACCAACTGTACTGAAAAATGTGCTTTGGAGTACAATGGGGAATGAGTCATCGAGCCCTCGAGTTTGGAAAGGAGCAAATGTGATGTCTGACAAATGCAAAACCTGTCCCTCCAGCAGTGGCTGCAGTATAGAACCCGATTCCTGCGGGGTCGGGATCGAGACCGAACCGAGTCTGCTGGGCACGCGGAACAAGATCCGCAACCTCATAGTGGTCATGAGCGGCAAAGGAGGGGTGGGCAAGTCCTCGGTGACCGCATTATTGGCGGCCACCCTGGCCAAACGGGGCAACCGGGTAGGGGTGCTGGATGCTGACATAACCGGTCCCAGCCAGCCCCGGGCTTTTGGATTGACCGGACCAATACCCATGAAAGCCTCGGATTATGGGATAATCCCTCCCAGCGGCCCTTTGGGAATCAAGGTCCTGTCGGTTAATTTCTTCCTCCCCAACGAGGACGACCCCGTGGTATGGCGGGGACCGCTGCTGGCCGGAGCAGTACGGCAGTTCTGGGGCGAGGCCGATTGGGGCGACCTGGATTATATGATCGTAGACCTGCCGCCCGGTACCGGGGACGTGCCTCTGACAGTGATGCAGTCGCTCCCGGTCAAAGGTATTGTTATCGTCTCCTCCCCGCAGGAACTGGTGACCATGGTAGTCAAGAAAACCATCAAGCTGGCCCACAAGATGGAGATCCCCATTCTGGGATTGATTGAGAACATGAGTTACGCGGTGTGTTCCCATTGTGACGAGAGACTGGAGATTTTCGGCAAGAGCCAGGGTCTCCGGGTGGCGGCTGACTCCGGCATCGATTTCCTCGGGGCCCTCCCCTGGGATATAAGACTGAACAACCTGATGGACCAGGGCAGGGTAGCTGAATACGAGTCTGCCGAGGTTGACAAGATAGTGTCGCAGGTAATGGACAAATTACCCTGATTATGAAGAAGATTTATTGCTGGAATGTCAACGGCATCAGGGCTGTGTATAAAAAGGGTTTCATCGACTGGGTACTAAGTGAAGCCCCTGATATCCTGTGCCTGCAGGAAATCAAGGCCTACCCCGACCAGCTGCCGGCGGAACTCAACGGTCTGCCCGGCTATCAATCAGTGTGGAATCCCGCTCAACGCAAGGGATACAGCGGAGTAGCAGTATACTATCGCCAGCCCCCGTTGAATGTCGGTTATGGACTGGGGATAGATCGATTCGACCGCGAGGGACGTTTGTTGGTGATGGAGTACCCGGACTTTACCCTGCTCAATGTTTATTTCCCCAATGGCGGGATGGGTGATGAAAGGGTACAGTATAAACTGGAATTCTATCAAGAGATTATCGAATACTGCGATGGTCTCCGGAATAAAGATAAAAAAGTGATCATCTGCGGTGATTTCAATACTGCCCACCGGGAGATTGACCTGAAGAATCCGAAAAACAACATGAATACCTCTGGCTTCCTGTTGGCGGAGAGGGAGATGTTGGATGAATTCCTCTCCCGTGGCTATATCGATGTTTTTCGCCACCTCTACCCAGATAAGGTGGAATACACTTGGTGGGATTTCCGGACCCGGGCCCGGGAGAGGAATGCCGGTTGGAGGATTGACTGCTTTTATGTTTCCAGCAACATGATCGATTCCGTGGCGGATTGTGTCCATTTCGGCCAGGTATATGGTTCCGACCATTGTCCGCTGGGATTATATCTGCCAGAAGATATGACCGAGGGTTATTTATGAAGGTTTACTAGAAATATCTTGAAATATGGCATTGACCCTTTCACGATATGTTATCTATAATCTTATTTAGGAGCGAAGCGGGGCGTATTCTATGTTAGAATACTTTTTATTATCCTTTTTCGGGCCTGATTGACACATACTGGGGGGATAGACGTGATCACAAACCTATTTTTGGAATTGAAGAAGTTGCTTGCCGACCTTGCTTCGACCTTGCTTCTGGGAAAGAACAAAGATGCCGCTGCCTTGGCGATGGACCTGTCAGAGAAGAGCCGGGCCCTGGCCGAGGAATTGGCGAAATAGGAAGAACGTCGGGACAAGATAAAATCTGATAGATCAGTTGAAACCAAAGCGCCGCTATCTGACGGCGCTTTGGTTTTGACTGGTGGCGGTGGGGTTAGAAGCTTTCTCTAGTGGAGATGTTAATCGTGAGGACCGTCGGTTAAGACCAACTGAAAGGCTATTGCTGGTCAGAGGTGTAATTATTCCAAGCCAGGTATGACATGATTAATAACTGGTGCCCATAAATGCTATTATTAAGGAAGACAAAAATCATATAATTTATAACGGCAAGGGAAAGTGAGGTTGTATTATGATGAAGACGTTACTGTTAAGAGACGAGATCAGATACGATGCATCTCAATTGCGGCCCCATTGGATTTACCGCCAGCATGGTCTTTTAGGCGACGCTATCGTGGCCTTTTTCGGACCGGCCCAGGTAGATACCGATAAGATGATGGATCTGAAGGATATCCGGGAGAAGGAAGCCATCTATTCGCCGCGGATGCTGCATTTCATCGCTGAACACTTCGATACCGACTTGGAAAAGGCGATCTATCGCCAATTCATCCTTACCATGGCCATCAAGGAAGAACTGGAGTTGCGGGAAATTCAACTGCAGCGTATCGGTGATGATCTGTATCGTGACCGGGGCAAATTGTCAGTTTCGATAGCGACCAGCACGGTGGTTTCCACCATAATCCATACCGGGATCAACGTCGAGACCGAGGGGACCCCGGTCAAGACTATTGGATTGAAGGAGATGGGCATTACTGACCTGCCCTCATTTGCGGAGTATGTGATGCTGCGCTACAAGAGGGAACTGGAACGCATTTATGAAGCGCGCTGCAAGGCACGGGGGATCTTTTCCGATATATAGGACAACGGCCGCCATCGGCCCCTGGCTCGGTGGAACAGGTGTCTTGTCAAAGGCGGGAGCTTAATTTAGAATATATAGTTGTGGAAAGGAGACGCGACGCGCTTTGGCCGAAAATGACAGTGGCAAACTGGAGCTTATTGCCCGCCAGAATTTTGCCGCCAACTACGATCTGGTAAAAGTGGTCGACTTCCTGAACAAGAACCTGAAGGACAAGAGGATCATGTTCGGGGTAAGCAAAGACCGGGAAAAGAACCAGATGACCATTTCTATTTACGAGGTTTGATACTTAACTTGATTCGAGGTGGCAAATGAGCAAGGAAACCAGGGAATTCATCAAAGATACCATTAGTGTAATCATTATCGCCTTTATCCTGGCCGCCATATTAAGGAATTTTATTATCGAGGGACGGGAAATACCGACCGGTTCCATGTTGCCCACGGTACAACTCAAGGATCGGGTATGGGTCAACCGCTTCATCTATCGTTTTAAAGAGCCGGTCCGGGGGGATATCGTCATGTTCCAACCTCCCGAAACTGTCCAATCCACTACCCCTTATCTTAAGAGGGTGATTGGACTGCCGGGGGAGACGGTAGAAATGAAAGACGGTAAAGTATACATAAATGAGCAGGCTTTGGCGGAACCTTATGTGGCCGAACCGCTCGAATACGATTATGGGCCAGTAGTGGTGCCGGCTGATAGCCTGCTGGTGCTGGGCGATAATCGCAACAACAGCTACGACAGCCATGAATGGAACGAATGGCTGACCGATGACCGACTGATGGGCAAAGCGGTGGCTATTTACTGGCCTATCGGCCATTTCACACTATTGCCGCGGGAGGTTGCTTTCGAATGAGAATTTTATTGACTAATGATGACGGCATCAATGCCCGGGGATTGCATGCCCTTCTCCACGAATTGAATACCATCGCTGAAATTTACCTGGCCGCCCCCCGTACTGAGCAAAGCGGAACCGGTCATTCCATCACCGTGTTCGACCCCATCAAAGCTGTCGAGGCCAGGATACCGGGCATCAAGAAAGGCTGGTTGATAGGGGGTACTCCCGTGGATTGTGTCAAGTTAGCCACCAAGCGGCTAATATCTGAGCCCATCGATCTGGTCGTGTCCGGCATAAACCACGGTTCCAATATGGGAACGGACGTATTGTACTCGGGGACTGTGTCCGCGGCTACCGAAGGAGTTATAATGGGTTATCCCGCTATCGCAATATCCTTGGATACCTATGATGATTCGGCCGATTTCAGTTTTGCGGCCGCCTTCACCCGCCGTTTGGTGACTGCCATGCTGAAAGAGACCATGCCCCGGAACACCCTATTCAATGTAAACCTGCCCCTGCTGCCTCCCGAACATATCAAAGGCATCCGCATGACCAAGTTGGGGCACCGCAATTATGACAACCTGTTCGAGGAGCGGCGCGACCCCCGTGGCAATGTTTACTATTGGCTGGGAGGCGGAGTCTTGAACGAGGATCAGGATGAGGACAGCGATGTCTATGCAGTGTCGCAAGGTTACATTAGCATCACTCCCATTCATTTGGATTTGACCCATTATGGGCTGATCAAGAAATTCAACAAGTTATCCCAGGAATATCTTAACGACCTGATGCGAGGTGAATAGTTATCGCTATTGCCAGCCTGGCTATCAATACGATCCTTTTCCTGTTGATTTTCAACTGGTCCTACTTGCAGAAAAAACGGAATGACCCCCATCATCCAACCAAGCCCATCGCCCAATCCATCCTGTTTCCGGTGGGACTGGCAGTGGCATTCACCCTGCTGGTGGATGCTTATCGCGGCATCGTATACTATCAATTGATAATGTTTTCAGTGGTAGCCGCTTTACTGTTTTGGATGCTATACATAAAGAAGTAATGTTTTAGAAAAGCTTTTGCCTGTACACCTAAAGTATAGTACCATTTTTAAGAGTCATATTTATTGAGGAGGTTATTGGATGAAGGTATACCCTACGGAAGGAATTCGCAATATTGCCCTCGTGGGCCATGGAGGGACCGGCAAGACTTCACTGGCGGAAGCCATGATCTTTAATACCGGCGCTACCAAGAGGTTGGGGAGGGTTGATGACGGCAATACCGTTTCCGATTATCTCCCGGAAGAAGTAAAAAAGAAGATTACCATCAGCACCACTTTGGTTCCCTGTGAATATAAAAACTGCAAGATTAATGTCCTCGACACCCCCGGCTATGCCGATTTCTATTTTGAGGTGTGCGGGGCCCTGCAGGCGGTCGACAGCATGGTGCTGATGTTCTCAGCCACCGCCGGGGTGGAAGTCCAGACCCAGATCATCTGGGAAGAGAACCCCGATACACCCAAGCTGGCTTTTATCAACAAGATGGACCGGGAGAATGCTGATTTTGACAAGACTTTGGCGGCCATCAAGTCCACCTTCCCGGATATCGTGGTACCGGTGCAGCTGCCCATCGGCGCCGAAGATAATTTCAAGGGCATCGTCGATATGCTGAAGATGAAGGCCTATATATTCGAGGCCGGCACCGGCAAGTTCACCGAACAGGAAATCCCTGCGGAAATGATGGATGATGTGGAAACATACCGGATGGAATTGATCGAAGCGGCGGCTGAATCCAATGATGAGCTCTTGACCCGTTATTTGGAGGGGGAGGAGCTTACCGATGCGGAGATACTCCAGGGAGTCAAGGAAGCTGCCGCGGCTGGTTCGGCGGTATTCGTATTTTGCGGCTCCACCCTGAAGAACATGGGCGTTCAGCCCCTGATGGATTTCATCGTCGATTGTTCACCTACTCCTGACCGCAACCAACTGGTGGCGGGCAAGGACATCCAGACCGAGCCCTTATGTGCCCAGGTGTTCAAGACCATCGCCGACCCCTATATCGGGCGGCTTAATATGTTCCGGATATTTACCGGCAAGCTGAAGGCTGACAGCGTAGTATACAACGCCACCAAGGAGAAGGACGAAAAGATCACCCAGCTGCTGGTCATGACCGGTAAGGAGCAATCTTCGGTGCCGGAGATGAACGCCGGGGACATCGGTGCGGTAGCCAAACTGGCGGTCACCAACACCTCCGATACCTTCAGCGTCAAAGCCAAACCGGTGGTGGTGGCGCCGATACAATTCCCCATGCCTACTTTGAGCACCGCCATTGAGCCCAAGAGTAAAACAGACGAGGACAAGCTCAGCGGAGCCCTGCAGCGGATCTGCGAGGAAGACCCTACCGTAGAGGTGGAGAAAAACGTCGAGACCAAACAGACCGTGATGCGTACCATGGGCGATACCCATATGGATATCATCACCGACAAACTATCGCGCAAATTCGGGGTGGAGGTAGTCACCAAAGATATGCGCATACCGTACCGGGAGACCATCCGGGGCACCGTGGAAGTGGAAGGCAAACACAAGAAACAGAGCGGCGGCCATGGTCAGTATGGTCACGTCTGGATAAAGTTCGAGCCCAATGACGAGGAAGAATTCAAGTTCGAAGAAAACGTTTTCGGCGGCTCGGTACCGCGCAACTTCTTCCCGGCGGTGGAAAAAGGGTTGCAGGAAGCCCTGGAGGAGGGGGTCCTGGCCGGATACCCGGTCACCCGCATAAAAGCCACTCTCTATGACGGTTCTTACCATACCGTCGACTCGTCGGAAATGGCTTTCAAGACGGCGGCCAAGCTAGCCTTCAAGAAAGGGATGGAAGCAGCCAAACCGGTGCT
Organism: Syntrophomonadaceae bacterium; assembly: GCA_012522705.1. GTDB lineage: Bacteria > Bacillota > Syntrophomonadia > Syntrophomonadales > Syntrophomonadaceae > PHAA01. Next base: position 9,855 of record JAAYJY010000043.1, read on the forward strand.
GTTGGAGCCGATCGTCAATGTGGAGATAGAGATCCCCGATTCCTATATGGGCGATATCATCGGCGACCTCAACAGCAAGCGGGGCCGTGTTATGGGCATGGAACCGGTCGGTAAAAAGCAGGTCGTAAAGGCCCAGGTGCCGTTGGCGGAGATGAGTCGCTATACCATCGATTTGAAATCCATAACCCAGGGGCGCGGAAAGTTCCGGATGGAGATGGACCACTACGAAGAGGTACCGTCCCAGGATACCGAGAAGATCATAGCCAAGGTCAAACAGGAGAAAGAAGAGAAAGAGAAATAGAACTTGAACAAAGGAGGGCGCAAGCCCTCCTTTCAGAACCGGGCCAAATTGCGAATGGCGGCGTTGTGGCGGAAGTACCGCTCAACCAAATAATCCTATGGAGTGAAGCCCTATTATGAGTAACTGGTTGGATTACCTCAACACATACCCGCTGGTACGGTATATCGGCATGCCGGTGCTTATACTGGCGGGCTTCTGGGTGTTTCAGGTTATCCTTTGCCGCAGCATCGTACCAGGCATAATAAAACTAAGGGCCAGGCGCGGGGTGGATACCGACGGGGATCTGGTCATGGCTATCCTCAAACCGATACGGGTTTTGATCTGGTTGTTGGGACTGTATGTAGCTCTGATATACCTGCCCTTGGCTGATCAATCCAGTATCTTGTTTTCCCGGTTTTTCCGTTCCCTGCTGATCATAATCCTGGCTTGGGGGATGTGTGTGGTAGTTAACGCCAATTCCTCCCTGACCAGCGGCTTGCAGCAGAAATACAAACTGGATAGCGTTTTGGTCGTGTTTTTCTCGCGGGTGCTGAAATTCGTGTTGGCAGCCCTGGCGCTGGTGCTGCTGGCTAATGAATGGGGCTATGATATCAATGGATTTATCGCCGGTCTGGGCCTGGGCGGACTGGCTTTTGCTTTGGCGGCCAAGGATGCCCTGGCCAACATCTTCGGGGGTATAGTCATTATTATGGAGAAGCCATTTGCCATCGGAGATTGGGTCCAGACCCCCAGCGTGGAAGGTGTGGTGGAGGACATTTCCTTCCGCAGCACCCGCTTCCGCACCTTCCCTCAAGCCCTGGTGACCATGCCTAATTCAACCCTTGCCAATGAACCGATCACCAATTGGTCGAAGATGGGCAAGCGCCAGATCACTTTTAGTCTGGCGGTGGACTATGCCGGACCCCGCGACCGGATAGAAAACTGTGTAGCAAGCATCAAAGCCATGTTGTCCTCCCATGAGGAGGTCCATCCGCAAACTATTTTGGTCAACTTGGACGCTATAAATGCTACCGGGCTCGAAATATTCGTCTATTTCTTCACTAACACCACCAACTGGGTTCATTACTGTGAAGTCAAACAGGACATCAATTTCCGCGTCCTGGACATCCTGGCCGCTGCCGATCTGAGTCTGGCCACTCCCGGGCGTCAGGTCTACTCCGAACGTCCCGATCTGATGTACTCGATCCCGGTCAAATAGACTCTCCAACCAGCCGGGCGCCCTTGCCCCGGCTTTTTTTTATTTCTCCCGCTTAAAACCAGTTTCTGAGCTAGAAGGCGCACCATTGATGCTGAACTTGGCCCCCATTTAATTCGGGTTGACTCGCTTCATGATTTCTTCACATTGCCTTCATACAGCTGACGTAATCCAGTGGTAGATTAAAACCAGTCCCCATGGGCAGATTCGATTGTGAAGAAATAGGAAAGGAAGTGCCTGCCATTATGAAAAAGACCACGATTGTCACAGTGCTGTTGGCAGCCATTATAAGCTTTTTGGGGGGCGGCTGGTACAGCAGCAGTCATTCTTCCGACCAGAACACTTTGAAGACCCTGATAGGACAACCGGGTAATACCGCGGTGGCCAGTCCGGCATCCCTTGTCAGCAATGTGGCTGATATCGTAACCTCGGCCGGGCCAGCTGTTGTTTATATTGAAGCCAGCGGCAATTCCGCTGTCCAGGACCCGCGTTTTCGTTTCTATGGCCTCAACCCGCCCCTGCCGACTCAGCAAGTCACCGGTACCGGATTCATTATTCAGGCCGATGGCTATATCCTGACCAACCAGCATGTGATCGATGGAGCCCAGAAGATAACGGTTAAAGTCGAGAACCAGGAATCCAGTTACCCGGCGACGGTGGTGGGGGAAGACCGCAATCTGGATCTGGCGGTTTTAAAAATCGGGGCCGATAACCTGCCTACCCTGGCTCTGGGTGATTCAGACCTTATGCGGTCGGGCGACCCGGTGATCGCTATCGGCAATCCCCTAGGGCTCGACCACACGGTGACTGCCGGCGTGGTATCCGCTAAAGGGCGCCCCATAACGGTGGAAGATCGTTACTATACCAATCTTATTCAGACTGATGCCGCCATTAATTCAAGTAACAGCGGCGGCCCATTGATCAACATGGCCGGGCAGGCCATCGCCATCAACACTGCAGTTAGCACCCAGGGACAAGGGATAGGATTCGCCATCCCCATCAATACCGCCAAGGAAAAGATTGAGGAATTGATCAACACCGGCGGGGTGGCGCACCCCTTCCTGGGAATCGGGATGACCGAGTTGACCGATGAATTGCGCTCCCAGTTGTCAGTCGCTGCCGATGTTCAGGGAGTGGTGATAGCCAGGGTGGAGAGTGGCACCGCCGCCAGCACTGCGGGACTAAAGACCCAGGATGTGCTGGTTACCATCGATGGCCATCCCGTGGCCAATTCTGCTGAAGTCCAGTCTTACATCGACCAGCAAGCGGTGGGCCAAACGATTCAAATGTTGATTATTCGAGATGGTCAGAATCTAACCCTAACTGCAGTGTTGGGGGCTAGATCCTAGATGGCACGGTGTGTCCAGCCGCAGACCTAATTCTCGGAATCCATTTGAATGGGAACAATCATTGTGACCTCGTTTGGCCTGCAAGCTGGGCATGCTGACCGGCAATATCGGCCCACCCGGCAGCAGAAGAGTCAAGTTGGTGGCCTGCAAAGGCACGCGGCTGGGGAGCCATGGAGCTGATTCATCCTGCTCAGATTTGAAAAACCGAGAGGGAACAGATTTGGGTTGCGGAATAGGCTTGAATTGCCACAATGGATTTGGAGTGCAAATGATATAGAATAATAACAATAAGAACTGACTGGCAGCTTTGTTATTGAATGAACGCCCTATCTAGTTTAGCCCCATCGGGTTGGCTTGGATAGTGGATGCTATGGAGGGATCGAATTCATGGCCCGCAATATTTTGGTAGCCGATGACGAGGAGAGGATGAGGCGACTGGTCTGTGATTTCCTGCGCAAGGCTGACTTCAATACCTATGAAGCGGCCGATGGACGGCAAGCCCTGCAGATATTCACGGCCCAACCTCTCGATCTGCTGATCTTGGATGTGATGATGCCCGGATACGATGGGTGGACGGTGTGCCGGGAGATTCGCAAGACCTCATCCGTTCCCATTATTATGCTGACCGCCCGGGGAGAGGAAACCGATGAGCTGTTCGGCTTCGACTTGGGGGCCGACGAGTACATAGCCAAACCATTCAGCCTCAGAATACTGCTGGCCCGGGTGGAGGCCTTGCTGCGGCGGGTAGGGAGCAAGACCCTTAAAACGATACGCACCCTTGGTGGCCTCAGGATCGATGAGGCGGGACACTATATATATGTGGACGACCAGACCGTTGATCTGACTGCCAAGGAATTCGAACTGCTGGTATACCTGGCCGACCATACCGGCCGGGCTTTGACCCGGGAGCAAATCCTGAACGCAGTTTGGGATTATGATTATTACGGTGACATCCGTACCGTGGATGCCCATATCAAAAATATCCGCCTCAAGTTGGGGGCCAGGGGAGAATACATACAGACCGTGCGCGGAGTAGGGTATCGATTCGGGGTGACTTCCTCATGAAAATTTCTCTGCGCACCCGGTTGTTTGCCGCGGTAAGCTTGCTGGTGGTGTTTTTTGTGGCCTTCTCCTGGATCATGAATTCGACCTATCTGGAAAAATATTATATCCATCAGAATAAAAAACAGCTGATCTCGATCGCCGCCAGCATCGACGCCAGTTACCGGGGTGACATGGAGGAACTGTCGGTAGAAGTCAACCGGGTGGAGCGAGCCGCGCGTCTGAACCTGTTGGTATTCGATTCCAACCTGAATCTCAAGTATTATTCACTGGGAGCGGAAGGGTGGAACTCCACCGGAGCAGCCAGGCGGCTGGAGCGTCGCCCGGAATCGCTGCTGCCTCTGGTTAGGACCTACCTGCCGGCCCTGCAGGCCGGAGATAAAGTCATAGCCGTCAGTCAGGACCAAAATGAGATAGAAGGGTTGGTCAGTATAGTCTCGATGCTTAACAACGGGGACTACCTCCTGCTCAGTACCCCGTTGGTTTCCATCCAGGAGAGCGCGGCCATAGCCAACCGTTTCTTCCTGTTTACCGGTTTGCTTACCATATTACTGGGGCTTCTGGTGGTTTATTTTTTTGCCCGCAATTTTACCAAACCCATCCTGGAACTAAACCACATCGCCCAGAAGATGGCCCAATTGGACTTCTCGGCCCGCTACGTTTCCCACAGCAAGGACGAACTGGATGAGCTGGGCGAAAGCATCAACTCTCTGTCCGCTCAGTTAGACAAATCCATCACCGAATTACAGGCCGCCAACCAGAAACTGCGCCAGGATATAGAACAGGAACGGCGCATCGATAAGATGCGCAAACAATTCGTGTCCAACGTTTCCCACGAATTGAAGACGCCCATTGCCTTGATCCAGGGCTATGCCGAAGGGCTGAAACTGAATGTGGCCGAGGATCAGGTCAGCAAGGACTATTACTGCGACGTTATTGGGGACGAAGCCGACAAGATGAACCGGATGGTCAAGGAACTGCTGGAACTGTCCCAGATCGAAGCCGGTTATATACCCCTGCAAACCAGTGTTTTTGACATTAAGACCTTGCTGCAGGAGACCCTCAAAAAATACGATCTGCTATTCAGGGACAAGGGTATTGAGGTGGAACTGCAGGCGGAGCAACTGATGGTTAAAGGGGATCAGGTCCGGATCGGGCAGGTGCTGGGCAATTATTTCAACAATGCCATCGATCATATTGATGCCGAAAAAAAGATTAGGGTCGCCGCCGACCGGATGGAAGGCAGGGCGCGGATATCGGTTTACAACAGCGGTCCGCCGATTCCCGCCGATGCGGTTGATAAAATCTTCGCCAGTTTTTATAAGATTGACGAAGCCCGGACCCGGGCTTTTGGAGGCAGCGGGCTGGGATTGTCTGTCGTGCGGGCTATCATGGACCAACACCGGCAGAAATATGGAGTATTGAACCAGACTGGCGGGGTATCATTCTGGTTTGAGTTGGAAGAGGCGAACGAGCGGATCGGAGAGGGTCCCGGATAGAGCGGGAATAAAGGGATCAGCCGAATACACTACCTGAAGCTGGTAATAGGGGGCCTCATATAATAATGATGCCGGACAGCTTTACGTTGCATTTGGAAATACTGGGTTATAATGAGATAATTCGTGGGCTTGTGCAGATATCAAAAATGCAATATTGGCTTCAAATTTGTCATAGCTATGAATGGTCTGGTTGCATTCGCTCATTATAATGAGGATACGCATATTGATTCATCCCGAAGGATCAAAAAGTGCAAAATTACATCCGTTCTTCATGGATACTTCATATTAACGAGGCATAATAAAAGTGTCCCCTATAATCAAATAGCGATGACCAGGAAAGGAAGGTGAATAATGGGAAACCAATCAAAAATGGGCTGGATTATTGGCGGACTTCTTATAGGAGGTCTGTTGCTGGGCGGAACCAGTCTGGCAATGGCCGATAGTACCGCTGCCTCGTCGGGCAATGCCAGTCCAAGGGCGGCCGGTTGGTGCGGGAAGATGGCGCCGGGACCGAAAGATTTTAACAACGAGACCATGCAGTCGGTTCTCAATTCACTGGTCGCTTCCAACCAGTTGACCCAGGCGCAGGCCGACCAGATCATGGCCCGCCAGCAGCAGCTGCAGACCGAACGACAGCAGCAGAGAGAGCAGATGAAGGATAAGACCCCGGCGGAGCGGGAGGCTGTACGGGAACAAAAACAAGCCGGGCGGGTCAATCTCCTGGCCCAGTTGGTCAACGAGGGAGTCATAACCCAGGAACAGGTTGATGCCATCCAGGCAGCTAGGCAGGAACAAAGAAAAACAGCCCAGCAAGAGAGGGTCGGCTCTGCCTTAAGTGGCCTGGTGGAGAAACAGGTGATTACCAACGATCAGGCGGCCGCAGTGCAAAACAAACTAAGCGAGATGCAGAGGGACCGCCAGGCGGAAATGGAGAAACTGCGGGATATGACCCCGGAACAACGCCGGGCGTATATGAAGGAGAACCAGCCCGCCAACCCGCTGGCTGATTTGGTCGCTGCCGGAGTGCTGACCCAGGAGCAGGCTGACCAGATTCAGAAGGCGATGGGACCTGCCGCCTCAGGCAAAGGCATGCACCGGGGTCAAGGGAACGATGGCGGCCAACGGGGACCGCAAGCTTAACGATTTAATTTCCTGAAATCCCAAAGTGCACATCAAAGGCCGGGAGCTCAGGCTCCCGGCCTTTGGGTTTCTCCCTTCAAATCCTGACCGGTATCAAGGACAACCGAAGACCGGTCCTTTTTAAAAAATTGCGTGTTAAAATGTCAGGGGGCTGGACCAAAGAAAATGCCGACATCAAATGCCGGCTCAATTTCTTAACACCTCTATGAGTGTCCCTGTACCCGGGCCAAGCTATATTTTGAACATTGTTGTTTTATAAAGATGATACGATGTGTGAGTTTCGGGCTTGGCCTTTTGGACCTGGATCAACTTGGTTCCCTAACTCCTTAATTTAAACAGCCGGTTGCAGCTCTTACAATGGTAATACTGCCTGGCGAATGGGGCAAAGACTAAAAAAACCAGTCCAACGATTACCCCGCCGATACCCAGCGCCGGGATCAAGAATGACAGGAAAAAGAATACAACCACCATAGCTAAGCCGATCTTGGCGAAAAAGCCAAACTTACGCTCAATCACATCCGTACCGCCACACCTTGGACACGGGTTCATGACCATCCCTCCCTGGGAGTAACCATAACAAACACCAAGCGACAGCGTCAAATAGGTGCAATTCAAGACCTAAGGAACAATCAGAAAACAAAAAAGGATATACCGGTTGGTAATCCTTTTTTTTGCCTATGGCAGGGGAGAGAGGTCTCGAACCCCCAGCCCTCGGTTTTGGAGACCGATGCTCTGCCAATTGAGCTACTCCCCTGTGCTGTCTTAACCCAGCGAAACTCATTTTATCATATATATTTGAGTCATTCAATATCTTATCCCGGTTGTATCGGCATATAATTAATTGTATATTTTACATAGCCGCCAAAAAGATGACTTTAGATCCGCTGTCATAAATATTTTTAGATGGGGAAGTGAGAGAGATGTCAAAAGAGAGGGTTCTGGTTCTGATGGGTGGTTACTCGGAGGAAAGAGACGTTTCCCTGCGCAGTGGTACCGCAGTTTTAAAGGCCTTGCAAAGCCTGGACTATGAAGCGGAAGGGATGGACCTCAAGGATCTGCCTATACAGAACATCGTCGACTTCAATCCCGACCTGGTATTTATCGCCCTGCATGGCAAAGATGGGGAAGATGGCACCGTGCAGGGGCTGCTGGAAATATTGAATATTCGTTACACCGGGTCCGGGGTGGCGGCCAGTGCCATCGGTATCGACAAGATACTTACCAAAAAGATATTGAGTTATGAAGGCATACCCACCTCGCCGTTTACCATCTTGAATCGCAATACATTCACCGCTTCTCCCCGGGAATTAGCGGAACTGATCGGCAAGATCGGAGTGCCGATGGTAATTAAGGCATCTACCCAGGGTTCCAGCATTGGAGTGTATATCGTGCATAAGGAGGAAGGGGTTGCTGGGGCTTTGGAAGCGGCTTTTGCCTTCGATCATAATGTGCTGGTGGAACAATTCCTCGATGGCATAGAAGTTACTTCGACTGTCATGGGCAATGAGTATGATACCGAGGCGTTGCCCCTCATCGAGATCACCTCGGAAAACGAGTTTTATGATTTCGAATCAAAGTACACACCAGGGATGTGCAGCCATATAATCCCAGCTCGGGTTGATGAGGATGTGCAAGCCAAGGTGGCCCGACTAAGCCAGCAAGTGTTTAAAAACATTGGCTGTCGGGGAGTAGCCCGGGTAGATTTTATTATCGACCGCAATAACAATCCATTCGTATTGGAGATAAACACCATACCAGGCATGACTGAGATGAGTCTGGTGCCGGATGCCGCCCGGGCCAAAGGGATTAGTTTCGAGCAATTGGTTGACAAGATAGTACGCCTGGGTCTGGAAACCCCGGCACATAGATAAATTGCGGACTCGGTATAAATCGCCAATTGCAGCTGAATTTGTACATGTTTAGCGAATAAGCAAAAACAAACTATATAATTGTTGATTCTAGATCTTTTAGCTCGACTGGACTTCCTGCTGGGATTTTACCAAAACGGTTTAATAATTACTTGAACATCAGTTTAGATCAGCCAAGGACAAGCCGTACCGAGCAGGAAACATGCAAGTTTACGTAAAATAGGATATTATATGTCTTAGGATGCTCGGAAAGAAGAAGCATTACCGCGGTGTAAACGAACTATGTATGAAGGATAAGTAGGAGGGTCATTATATGGAAGATAACTCAAACCGTTCGTTGATAAAGGTACTTGTTGTGCTGGCCCTATTATGGGGAGCATCGGCTTTGACAAATTACTATGTGGATTGGCTATGGTTCAAATCGGTAGATTTTACCCAGGTGTTCACCATTACCATCCTGAATAAACTGGGTTTGCTGATAAGTGCCTTCCTTTTGGCATTCTTTTTTGTTTGGGGCAATCTATGGCTTACCAAGAACAACGATCAGCCTGAACATGAACGGCCCATAGATGAGGGGCACGAACAGGACGTTATCTTCCTCAATCCCAATGTGTCTCAATGGGGAAAACTTATCCAGGGCCAGAATCGCAAATGGGTATTCCTGGCCGCCGCTTTATTCGGGGCTTATCTGGTCAGCAGCGTTTTGGGTAACAACTGGATAATCGTGCAGCAGTTGCTGAACAAAACCGCGTTTGGTTTAACCGATCCGGTCTTTGGCCGGGACTTGGGGTTCTACTTTTTTAACCTGCCATTCTACCATTTCTTCTATAGCCTGCTCATGACCCTACTGGTAATAACCGCCATCATGGTGGGGATGGTCTATCTGCTCAACGCCTCAGCCGAGCTTTTCATGATCGATTGGGAGGATTTCTCCTTTGCCAAAAAACACTTGTCCATCCTGGTAGCCGCCATCTTTGCCTTGAAAGCTTGGGGATACAAGCTGGCAACCTTTGATATCCTTTATTCCAACCAGGGAGCAGTTTTTGGAGCCACCTATACGGATATCCACGCCCGCTTGCTTTCCAATCAGGTACTGATGGTAGTGGCCCTGGCGGTGGCGGCGGTATTGCTGGTAAACCTGTATGCGCGGAAATTCCGTTGGATACTGTACAGTGTTGGTGCCTGGGTAGTGGTGGCCGCCCTGATGGGGGGAGTCTACCCCACGGTGATGCAAAAATTTATTGTCCAGCCCAATGAATACAACCTGGAAAGACCATATATAGAGACCGGCATCCAGTATACCCGTCAGGCCTATGGGCTGGACGAAGTGGAGAACAAGCAGTTTGCCATCGATTATGACTTGACCCCGGAAGATATCCAGGCTAACGAAGCGACCATCAGCAACATCCGCTTGTGGGATTGGCAGCCTCTGGGGGCAACCTATCGCAGCCTCCAGGAATTGCGTCCCTATTATGTTTTTAGTGACGTGGACATCGATCGTTACACTATCGATGGCCGCTACCGCCAGGTCATGCTGTCAGCCCGGGAGATCGAACAGACTCCCGACCAACAACGGACTTGGGTCAATCAGCGCCTTATGTTCACCCATGGTTATGGACTGGTGATGAGCCCGGTCACAGAATTCATCCAAGAGGGTTTTCCGGAATTTTTCATCAAGGATATACCGCCCCAGTTTGCTACCGATCTGACCATATCCCGTCCCGAGATATATTTTGGCGAGAAGACCGACAATTATGTGATCGTCAATAGCAAGCAGGATGAATTCGATTATCCTATGGGGGACCAAAACGTATTGACCCAGTACCAGGCGGATACCGGCATCCCGATCAAATCGTGGCCCCGGCGATTGGTTTTGAGCTGGACGCTAAAAGACTATAAGATGCTGCTGTCTTCAGAAATAACCAACGACAGCCAGGTGCTCATGAATCGCAACATAGTGTCCCGCACCCAGGAGGTGGCTCCTTATCTCCATTTTGACGAGGACCCCTATGTGGTGGTCGACCCCGAGGGCAAATTGTTCTGGATACTGGATGCCTATACCGTTTCCAGCATGTATCCTTATTCCCAGCCCTACAACCAGGCCGGTCACAACTACATCCGCAACGCGGTCAAGGTAGTCTGCGATGCCTACAGCGGAGAGATGAATTTCTATGTGGCTGATGGGCAGGACCCCTTGATCCAGACCTATCAGAAGATATTCCCGGATTTATACCAGCCGATGGAGGACATGCCAGCCGGACTCAAACCTCACGTTCGTTTCCCGGTGGACCTGTTCAGCATTCAGGCTCACATTTACAGTTTGTACCACATCAGTGACCCAGGCGTCTTTTATAATAAGGAAGACATTTGGGTGATCCCCAACGAACTCAGCGGCGGCGCTGAAACCCCGATCGAACCTTACTATATAATCATGCGTCTGCCCGGGGAGAGCGTGGCCGAGTACATCCTCATGCTGCCATATACACCCAACGGCCGGCCCAACATGATAGCCTGGATGTGCGCCCGCATGGACGGCGACAATTATGGGAAGAAGCTGGTCTACCAATTCCCCAAACAGGAGACCGTATATGGGCCGATGCAGATCGAAACGCGTATAAACCAGGATACCGAGATCTCCCGCCAACTGACGCTGTGGGACCAGAGGGGCTCCAGCGCGCTGAGAGGCAACCTGTTGATCATACC
>JAAYJY010000044.1 GCA_012522705.1 Syntrophomonadaceae bacterium
ACCAGGAAGCGCGTTCCCACCATGTAGAAGCCTTCGGCAAATGTATTTTCAATCTCACCGCCGTTAATCTTCATGATGCCTGTACTCCTGACGAAAGAAGGGACTCTGCCGCACTAATCAGTCGGTATGCAAACGACCGTATGGAATCATTCTCTGGCGGTCTTCGGCCAGAGCTATGCCCTCTCCGACCAGTTCCTCTTCGGAGACGGTCTGGATGACTCCATCCATCATGACCAGTTTACCGTCAATGATGACACTTCGAACATCCGAAGATTTACCGCAGTATACAATTTGTTGAATCACGTCGTGGACCGGTGCAAAATGGACAGCGCCGGTATCCATAATCACCATATCGGCAAGCTTCCCTTCTTCCAGTATGCCTGCGTCCAGACCCATTATTTCTGCGGCATTCTCTGTGGCCATTTGATATACCTGCCTGGCTGTCAGAGCTGCCGGGTCTTCATACTTCAATTTTTGTAGCATTGAGCCAAAACGCATCTCCTCAAACATATCAAGCAGATCATTTGAAGCTGCCCCGTCCGTGCTGAGACCGACCTTGAGGCCACAATTTAGATAATCAACAATCGGGGCGATGCCGCTGCCAAGTTTGCCATTGCTTTTGGGGTTGTAGCAAATGCTGACTTCGCGTTCCGCTGCAAGGTTCCGCTCCTGTTCAGTGAAGTGTACCGCATGGACAGCGCAGAAAGGGTAATCCAGGAAGCCCACTGAATCCAGATACTGCAAGGGTGTCATACCCGTATCGCGAAGCGACTCCTGAACCTCCCAGGCTGTTTCAGATACGTGACAGTAGGTTTTCAGCCCATACGCCTCGCTTGTGTCACGAAGCCAACGCAGGTACTCCGGCGTGCAGGTGAAAGGTGTTGAGGGTGCAATGGCGATCCGTTGCAAACCTTTATTATGCCAGTGCTCAATCGTTGAGATAATCTCCGCCCGCATTGCTTCCGGTGATGAAGTAAAGGCTTCGGGTACCCATTTGTCAACTGCCTGAATCGCTCCGGTACCACGTATTCCAATGCGTTCCCACATGGCAAAAAGATCATCCGAGAGGATATCCATATCAACAAAAGCGGTGATTCCGCTTCTCAGCATTTCAATGGCACCGAGACCACCATAAAAAGAACTCAAACGATGGTCACCTGAATAGGCATCTTCGAGGATGACGCCGACAAAGGGAAAAGTAACCTCTTCGCACCATTCCTTTATCCTCAAACGATCTTCCACGCCCTTGAGCATATTTTGGTACAGATGGGTGTGCAGGTTCACGAAACCGGGAGCGACCATCTTATCTGAACAATCCATCACCAGGCATCCTTCTCCTGGTACCGGAATATCAGAACCGATCCGCTTGATTCGATTGCCCTCGACTAAAAGATTGACATCCTGGACGACACGATCCGAATCATGCACTAAAAAAGCGATATTTTTAAGATAAATCATAGTATCCCATCCATAGATAGGCGGCAAAAGAGCTGATTCTCTTTTGCCGCATGCTAATTTTCTATTACCTCATTTGAAACAGGTAATTCCAGCAAACCACTCAATCCTCGTCCATTGCTTCATCTTCAACCGGGTCATCCTGGCACTGATCCTGGGGACCCACAAAAACACCTATTTTGGGTAAGTCAACCAGTAGCGGTACACCGATTATAGCCGCAATCAGGGCAAACATTGCTCGCTGCGCTGGCGCGACCAGAAACAATGGCTTAAAGACTTCTACTGGCAAACCGTAGAGTAAAATACAAAAGAAATAACCAATGGGAAAAGAAGCCCCCAAAAATCCGGCAAATGCACAGATCCAGATCGCCGTGAACTGAAGACCAATATTCTTACCGATCAGCCACCTGCGGGCAAACAAGCCGCCAATAACCATGGCAAGTGCGGCTGTGCCATACAGTATTAGGTACATCGGGTAGGCGCGGCCAGTCGGCGTTGCCATCCAAAGTACCGACCCACCTGCTGCAATAACTAAGGATAGAGGCCATATCTTGCCCCCGCGGCTGATGAGCCCGGCTGCAAGAGCGCAAAACAGATCCGTTACGAAGCTTGCCAGTCCCAACATAGCCGTGTGGGGAGCAATTATCGTTCCAATAAATGAACCGACTGAAGCAGTGACAGCACCTGCCACAGGACCAAAGAATATTCCTGCCAGCGGTGCAAATATCATGCCGACGGAGAATGAAAATCCTGTCCCGATGATGGGAATGGACGGCAACAGCGCGGAAGCTGCGTGCAAGGCAGCCCAAACGGCAATTATGGCGGGATGCGTATTGCCTAATATCTTAAACTTCTTTCTATTCTCGCTCATACTCAATTCTTTCTTATACTTCTTTGAATACATTATCAAAGCCCAATGGTTGAGACAGCAAAACTGAATGCCATCCCAACCACCAGGCTGAATCTGTTAAGCTCTCTACGGTTCTTCGTCTTCCACCGGTTCTTCGTCAAAAGCTGCTTCCTGCGGGCCGACATAAACACCAATTTTGGGCAAGCCGATCAGCAGCGGTGTGCCAATGATTGCTGCAAGCAGGGAGAAAATGGCGCGTTCCGTGGGAGTTACGAAAAGTAGCGGTTTGAAAATTTCTGCGGGCAATCCATACATCAAAATGCAAAGAAAGTTTCCGAACGGCACAGATGCACCAAGCAAGGACGCGATGGTGCACGTCCAGATCGCCACGAACTGAAGAGCGATATTCCTGCCGGTCAACCATTTGCGGGCAAATATACCACCAATAACCATGGCAAGCGCACCAAGCGCAAAGTTTACCATAAATAGCGGGAAAGCACGTCCGGCAGCCGTTGCCAACCAAAGTCCCGAGCCGCCTACGGCAAAGAGCAATGACAGCGGCCAAAACTTACCGCCACGGCTAACCAAACCTGCTACCAACGCAGAAAGCAGCTCCGTTGTAAAGCTGAGCAGACCAAAAGTTGCTGTATGCGGAGCAATAAGCGATCCAATGAATGAACCGACTGTCGCTGCTGCTGCACCTGCAATAGGTCCGAAGAAAATTCCTGCCAAAGGTGCGAATATAATCCCAACGGAAAAGGAAAATCCCGTTCCGACAATGGGAATCGTCGGTAACAGTGCGGATGCAGCATGCAAAGCTGCCCACACGGCAATTATAGCAGGATGCGTATTACCTAACATCTTAAACTTCTTTTTATTCTCGCTCATACGCAATTCTTTCTTATACCTCTCTTTCTTATACCTCTTTGAATACATTATCGAAGCCTAATGGTTGAGACAGCAAAACTGAATGCCATCCCAACCACCAGGCTGAATCTGTTAAGCTCTCTACGGTTCTTCGTCTTCCACCGGTTCTTCGTCAAAAGCTGCCTCCTGCGGTCCAACATAAACACCAATTTTGGGCAAGCCGATCAGCAACGGTGTGCCGATGATCGCTGCAACCAGGGAGAAAATGGCGCGTTCCGTGGGAGTCAACAAAAGTAGCGGCCTGAAAATTTCTGCGGGCATTCCATACATCAAAATTGCAAGGAAGTTCCCGGACGGCACAGACGCGCCAAGCAAGGACGCGAAGGTGCACGTCCAGATCGCCACGAACTGAAGAGCGATATTCCTGCCGGTCAACCATCTGCGAGCAAACAAACCACCAACGACCATGGCAAGCGCAGCAAGCGCATAAAGGACCATGTACAAAGGGAAAGCACGTCCGGTAGCCGTTGCCAACCAAAGTGCCGAGCCGCCTACGGCAAAGATCAATGACAGCGGCCAAAACTTGCCACCACGGCTAACCAAACCTGCTACCACTGCACAAAGCAGTTCCGGTATAAAGCTGATCAGACCAAAAATGGCTGTGTGCGGAGCAATAAGCGATCCAATGAATGAACCGACTGTCGCTGCCGCCGCACCTGCAATAGGTCCAAAGAAAATTCCTGCCAAAGGCGCGAATATCATCCCAACGGAAAAGGAAAATCCCGTTCCGATAATGGGAATCGTTGGTAACAGTGCGGATGCAGCATGCAAAGCTGCCCACACGGCAATTACAGCCGGATGTGTGTTACCGAGTAATGAATATTTCTTTTTCGTCCTACTCATACTATTCCTCTTTCTACGATGTAATACATCATTTGTTCTACCGACACCCCGTTATAACCAACTGCAGACGCCCACCTCCCAACCCGATCTGTTCCCGCCGGCCAGAAGCCGACGGGTGTGTCACCGAAATTGGTAAACACGTCACCGCCTGGTTCCTGCAAAGTCCGCAACACAGTAGTGACTGTTGAGTGCTGAACTTCCTCCCTGTCTCCTCCTTTCCGGTGCCGAATGGCCATTCGGCACTAATTCTCTTTTCTTTAGCTTCCGCAAAATTCATCTGCTTGTCCCTGCCGGACACGCGGCTGATAAAACCATTCCTAGTAGCTTTCAACCAAATAATCACATAACTGACCCACGGTTGTCGTATGCGGTAAATTCTTCATTTTTACCCGTAGACGGTTGGCCAGCTGAGTGATCTGTGGCGGTAAAATATTCGTCTTTGCAAGCTCCTCTTCCTTCACAAATACTTCCTCTGTGGCCATATCCAACATGAGTTCTGCTTCACTCAGAACGATCGTTCTATCTGCATACTCAGCGACCAAGGGCATCTGGTGGGTCACGTATATGATCGTACGTCCCTCTTCGTGAAGGCGCTTCGCGATGTCCATAATCTGATAGCAACCCCTGTAATCCTGTCCGCTGGTTGGCTCATCCAGGATCAAAATCGGAGGGTTCATGGCCAGAACAGATGCAATGACGACCTAGGCGCGGTCACCCTTACTGAGTGCAGGAGGATACTCTTCAAACTTTTCTGTCATTCCGACAGCTTCCGCCGCCTTGTTTACCCGTTCGTCAGATTCCTCCGGTGACATCTTTGCGTTCTTTAAAGCGTAGAGAATTTCGTCTTTGACGGTCGATTCGAAGAGCTGGTTGTCCGGATTCTGTAAAACAAAACCAATCTCTTGTGAAATCTCCGCAACGGACATCTCCTGGTTATTCCGCCCATTGATTAAAACCTTCCCGACTGTTGGACGCAGCAAGCCCGTAATATTTTTCAGGAGGGTGGATTTACCCGAACCGTTCTGTCCGATGATGGCAACAAATTCGCCGCGCCTGATGTCCAGGCTGACATCTTTCAGCGCCTCCACGCCGCTGGCGTAGGTATATGACAGATGATCAATCTTTAGAACTGTTTCACTCACGAGAAGGTCTCCTTATTCTTAAACAACTGATAGATGGCTTGTTCTGCTTCATCCAGCATGATGGGG
>JAAYJY010000045.1 GCA_012522705.1 Syntrophomonadaceae bacterium
CGGTGGGACCGAGCGATGTTATGGGGACCAGCGGCGGAGCCAATCTGTATTTTGAGCTGAGAAGCAAGGATGGACCGGTAAATCCCCATAGTTTGTTCGAGTAATTATGCTTATAGGCAAGATCGGCGGTATCCGCATTCGGATAAACCTGTTGGTTTTGCTGTTAGGCGGGCTGTACGCTTATCTGGGACTGGCGGTGGAGATACTGCTGATATTGGCAGCAGTGCTCATCCACGAGATGGCCCACCTCATAATGGCCCGCCTCTTGGGGATCCGGGTGGCGGAAATCGACTTGCTGCCTTTTGGCGGTCAGGCCAAGATGGAGGATTACACTGGGCTGGATCCAGAACAGGATATCTACCTGGCCTTGTCGGGACCGGCGGCTAGCCTATCGGCGGCGGCGATTTTTTATTTTCTGCAAGAGCAGATCGCTTCTCCATACCTGCCCATGTTTATCAACATCAACCTCTATCTCGGTCTTTTCAACCTCTGCCCCGGACTGCCCATGGACGGCGGACATATTTTGCGCGCGGTGCTGTCCAAATTTATCGGATATAAGCGAGCCACCTCGCGTACTGCCGCCTTGGGCAAACTCATCGCCCTGGGGCTCATCGCCTGGGGCGGTTACCAGCTTTATTATCTGCAGTCGATCGGAATGAATTTCATCGTAGTGGGGGCCCTGCTGCTGTGGGCGGCCCACCGGGAGGGTCGCTTGCTGGCTTATGCTTTCATGCGCTATTTGGTCAACAAAAAGAGCGAACTGTCCAAACACGGCCTGCTGCCGGCCCAGCAGATAGTGAGCCGGGAAGATACCTTGATCAAGGTGCTCCTGGAATCGGCTCGGCCCAATTCCTACATGGTGGTATGGGCCATGGATGACAGCGACAATATGATGGGGGTGCGCTCGGAGGCGGAATTGATCGAGTGCTTTTTGGATAAGGGGCCCAAAGCGCGTCTGCGTGATTGCTGATTCGGTTTGTTTGTCAGGGTTGTGAATCTGGGGGATGGATTTATGATAAGATAATAAAAGCAATTTTCTGACGGAGGCTTCTATGAAGGACAAGCTCTTCCGGGACATCCTGCCCCGGGTGACCAAACCGATTCGCTACGTAGGCGCAGAGCTTAATGCAATCAGAAAAAACTGGAGCCAAAGCCAGGTGAAGATGGCTCTGGCCTTCCCCGATGTTTATGAGATCGGCATGGCTCATATCGGCAGCAAGATTCTCTATGGATTGGTAAATGAAGAAAGCCCTCATCTGGTAGAGCGGGTATTTACGCCTTGGCCGGATATGGAACAAGTGATGCGAGAGGAGGGGGTTCAGCTTTATTCGCTGGAGTCATTTACTCCCTTAGAGCGTTTTGATGTCATCGGTTTCTCCCTGCAATATGAATTATCCATTACCAATGTTTTGAATATGCTCGATCTGGCCGGAATTCCTCTGCTGGCCAGCCACCGCCGGGAAGGGCACCCGCTGATAATCGGAGGCGGGCCGGTGGCCTTTAACCCGGAGCCCTTTGCCGATTTTTTTGATGCCCTGCTGATCGGAGAAGGAGAAGAACTGCTGCTGGAGTTTCTTTCCTGTCTGCACGATAATCGGGAGCGGGGCCGACAGGAGAGGTTGACCCGGACCGCCGCCCTCGAGGGGGTATATGTGCCGTCGGGGTATCGGGTGGACTATAAACCGGATGGTCGCCTGGCCGATATGAAACCGGTATCAACAGCCTATCCGGCTATGGTGCGGAAACGTTTAGTGGCGGATCTGGACACTGCCTACTACCCGGCACAACCTATCGTCCCTTATATGGAAATAGTTCACGACCGGGCGGTCCTGGAAGTTATGCGGGGCTGCCAGAGGGCCTGCCGCTTCTGCCATGCCGGGACTGTTTATCGGCCGGTGCGGGAACGAAGTGTGGCAGTGTTGAAAGAACAGGCGGACGCGCAGCTGAAAAGCACTGGTTATGACGAAATTTCTTTGGCCTCCTTGAGTACCCTCGATTACTCAGGGGTGTCAGAATTGGTCCGGGACCTGGTCAGGACTTATGGCGAGAGGGGCATCGGGGTATCGCTGCCCTCCCTGCGGGTGGATGCATTCTCCATTGAGCTGGCCAACGAAGTCCGGAAGGTACGCAAGACCACCCTGACCCTGGCCCCCGAGGCTGGCACTCAGAGGTTGCGTGACGTCATTAATAAGAACGTGACCGATGAGGATCTTTTTAAAGCGGTGGAGGCCGCCTTCAGCTCGGGTTGGAATTCGGTCAAACTATATTTTATGCTGGGATTGCCTACTGAGACCGAGGCGGACCTGGATGGTGTGCTGGCTCTGCTGGCCCGGGTCAAAGCTATCGGCCAGCAGCATTCCCGTCGTCTGGTGGAGATCAGGGCCAGCCTGGCTTGTTTCGTACCCAAGGCCCACACCCCTTTCCAATGGAGCCCTCAGAATACCATATCCCAACTGGAGGAAAAGCGCCGTTATCTCACCCGCCGCAAGATCAAGAATATCAAACTCAGTTTTCATAACAGCCGTACCAGCATGCTGGAAGGGGTCATGGCCAGGGGGGACCGCCGGTTGAATCAGGTCATCCTCCGTGCTTGGCAGAAGGGCTGCAAATTCGATGGCTGGACAGAACATTTTAATTATGACCGATGGATGGAAGCCTTCCGGGAATGTGACATGGATCCGGAATTCTATGTGTACCGGCAGCGGGACTATGATGAGCTGTTACCCTGGGATTTCATCGATACCGGTGTTTATAAGGCTTACCTGAGCCAGGAAGACCAGTTGGCCGACGCAGCTCTGACCACTGCCGACTGCCGCCAGGCAGGCTGCCTTGATTGCGGTATATGCCCCGATTTTGGAGTAAGCCTGGACGTGAAGGAGGGGAAGGCCGATGCGACTGCGGGCTGAGTACGCGGTGGGCCCAGACCATAGGTTCCTGGCCAACCTGGATATGATGCACGTAATGGAGCGTGCCCTGCGGCGGGCGGACGTCCCGTACCGACTCAGCGAAGGGTTCAATCCCCACATCAGGATATCCATGGGTACCGTGCTGCCGGTGGGCATATGGGGTAAGCAGGAATTTTTCGATTTGGAATTGGCGGCCATGGATCTGGACACCTTTATGAAACGTATGAACCGGGTGTTGCCCCCGGGCATAGAGGTAAAAGCCTGCCGGTCTTTGGGGACCGGCGCCCCGGCCTTGATGAACTCCATCAATGCTGCCGAATATGCCTTTCGGGTGGGCAGAAGTCCAGCAGAAGTCGAGCCCCTGCTGGCGGAGATCATGAGACTGGAGGAGATCATTGTACCCAGTCGGGGCAAGAAAAAGGATGTTAACAAGGACCTGCGCCCTGGCCTCTTCGCACTGAAGGTCGAGGATCAGGGCGACGGGGCGGTCATCAGAGCTTTAGTCAGTGTAAATGAACCGCTTAATATCAGGTTCGATGAAATGCTGGATCTGCTGACCGGATTTGGTATCAGCCGGGATACAATCCTCGATTTTTGGCGGGAGGGGCACTTTATCAAACGAGGAGAACGGTTGTTGTCACCGCTGCTTACTCCTTAAAAGGGAGTGTGGCCGTTTACAATAGGGAGAGGTGGATTGCTTGGCAAGAGACATTATCGCCGAACAGTACCCATGGGAGACTAGGGTGGCGGTCCTGGAAGAGGGACGCCTGGTGGAAGTCTTCTGGTCGGATAAGCAAGAGAGTGTGGGCAATATCTATAAAGGCCGGGTCAAAGACCTTATTCCCGGGCTGTCCTGTGCTTTTGTGGATGTGGGGATGGCCAAAAACGCCTATCTGCAGTCGGGGGATATCAGCATGCTTGCGGCGGTCAGGGGGGGGGCCATCGATGCCGCCCTGCATAGCGGCCAAGAGGTCATGGTGCAGGTCAAAAAGGAGCCCTTCGCCGATAAAGGAGCCCGAGTGACCGGCGATATAACCATACCGGGACATTTCCTGGTCTTGCTGCCTTATCAGAACGATGTGTCCATCTCCCGCAAGATAGTAGCTGATGATCGGCGTGAACACCTGCGCCGCCTGATGGAAAAGAACAAGCCGGAGCGGGTGGGGATAATACTCCGCACGGCCTGCCAGGAAGCCGAGGACAATGAGATACTGGGTGAACTGCGCCGCTTATTGGAAGTCTGGACCGGGGTCAAGTCCCGTTACGACAAGACGCGGGCTCCAGCCTTGATCTATGAAGATCTTGGGGTGCTGGAACGGGCTCTGCGTGATTATATGGACGGTGATATCAGCCGTGTTATAACCAATAACTTAAAAATTAAAGAACAGGTCGAAGCCCGGCTGCAAAAAGACAGTCCCAGTAAGGCCATAAACATAAAATACTCGGAAGGGGACCTCTTCGAGAAGTACGGGGTGGAGAAGGAACTTCGCAAAGCGGTGCGACGCAAGGTATGGTTGAAAAGCGGAGGATATCTGATTTTTGACAGCACCGAGGCCATGACCGTCATAGATGTCAACAGCGGCAAATTTACCGGCAAAAACGATTTCGAGACTACCGTGCGCCGTCTCAATCTGGAAGCGGCGGTGGAGATACCCCGGCAATTACGATTGCGTAGCATCGGTGGAATAATTATTGTTGATTTCATAAACATGAAATGCGATAGCAGTCAGGAGGAAGTGATAGCTACCCTGCGCCAGGAATTACATAAGGACAAGGCTCACTCCCGCATAATCGGAATGACCGGGCTGGGCCTGCTGGAGATGACCCGGAAGAAATCGCGCTATGGCCTGGACCAGATATTTGATGAAGAATGCTCCTGCTGCCAGGGCAAGGGTCATACTATCAACATCGTGGCTCTGGCCGGGCAGGTGAAGCGGAAACTGGCCAACCTCGGTTATCTGGAGGGCGGCGTGATAGTATGCGAACTCCACCCCCATCTGCATGATTTCATCATGAAGGATGAAAAAAACCTGGCCTATATCGAGCAAGCCACCGGCAAGCAGGTGAAGTTGGTGGCAGTTGACGGTTTAAGCCTGGGCCAGTACAATATCTACCCTGGTTGAACGGATGCCAATAATCTTGACGCACCAATTTGGATATGTTAAGCTAACAAATGGTTGCACGTTTTTGCAACCGCTCGGATCAGGTTACAAATGGCTTACGGCCTACCTGGAACCGGCGAGTCTGAAAAATGTGGAGGTGTATTGATGTACGCAGTGATTCAAACCGGGGGCAAACAGTACAAGGTCAACGAAGGGGATATTCTGAAGGTTGAGAAACTGGCCGGTGAAGCCGGCGACAAGCTTACCTTGGACCAGATACTTATCCTAAGTGATGGCAATGGGCTGAAGATTGGCTCTCCCTTGGTGTCCGGGGCTACGGTAACAGTGGAAGTGATCGAACAGGGCCGGGGAAAGAAGATAACCGTTTACAAGTACAAGAGGCGCAAGAACTACCGCCGTAAACAAGGTCATCGCCAGGCTTTCACCAAGATAAAGGTGGAAAAGATCGAAGGCTAGTTTTTTTGGCAGCAATGATTCGATAACAGGAGAGCATAACTGGGAGGTAGGTCATATGGCACATAAAAAGGGTGTTGGCAGCAGCAGGAATGGCAGGGACAGCGAGTCCAAGCGCCTGGGCGTAAAGCGGGGCGATGGCCAGTTTGTAAGAGCTGGCAATATATTGGTGCGACAGAGAGGGACTAAAATCCATCCCGGCAATAACGTGATGGTCGGTGGTGATGACACCCTCTTCTGCACAGTGGACGGTCTGGTCAAATTCGAGCGCAAGGGCAGGACTAAAAAACAGGTCAGTGTGTATCCGGTGGAGGAAAGCGCCACCGTGTAGTCTGGCCTCAAGGGCATGAAACACCAGCCCCTGGAATGTTCCAGGGGTTTTTGCTATATTGGGAATGATATGGAGGCGAGGTAATGGATGCAGAATCTATGGTCAGGTTGCTGAGGCGGATCAGGCATGATTACGCCAATCACCTGCAGGTGATCAGCGGATACCTGCAACTGGGTCAGCCCGTGCAGGTTCAGGAGTATCTGCAATCCTTGCTGGAAAGCCTGGATGGGGAAAGGCTGATCTTCACTTCCTTGCCGGCCCCGGCCTGCCTTTATTTCTGCGACCAACTGCTGAAAGCCCACGATTTGGGCATAACCCTGCGATTCGAGGATATCGACCTTCAATCATGGGAATTATTAAGGGCAAACGGCGAACCCGAGATCAGTCTGCGGAGCATCCGCCCAGAGCTGGAC
>JAAYJY010000046.1 GCA_012522705.1 Syntrophomonadaceae bacterium
CAGAGCCAGCATGACTACTCCCGGACGGGCCTTGGCTTCTCCGCTTTTGTTACGCGCTCCCTCCGGAAAAATACCCAGCACCTTGTCCTCCCCGAGTATCTGCAGGGCCCGTCGGATAGCCTGCCGGTCGACGAAGTCCGTCTTGACCGGGAAAGCATTCAATCGCCTCATGAAGAAATTCATTACCGGATTTTTGAAAAGGGAGACCTTGGCCATAAAATACACCGGTCTCTTTAGCGCCACCCCCACCACAATAGGGTCCCAATTGCTGACGTGATTGGAAGCTATGATGACCGGGCCCGAAGCAGGAATATTATCCATTCCCTCCACCTTCAAGCCCAGTAACAAGAAGATAATGCGGACGACGGATCTCGTCACGGAATAGAACATCTAGCACTCTCCGATAAGATACAATATCTGCGCCAAGACTTCTTCGGCATTATATGCGGAGGTATCAATGACTATGGAGTCGGGCAGGATTTTGAGAGCACCCACTGAACGGGCTGCATCCATCAGATCACGGTTGCGCATATCCTGCAGAACAGAATCCTTGTCCACTTGAAAGCCACAGGCCTCCATCTCCTGCAGCCTCCGCTCGGCTCTCTCCTGCAAATCGGCCGTGACGAAGAACTTATAGTTCGCGTCGGGAAGCACCTGTTCTCCTATGTCCCGGCCATCCATCACTACCCGGCCGACCTGGGCTAACTGCTGCTGTTTGTGAACCATGATCTGACGCACCTGCGGGTGGGCTGCCACCTGCGAAACGGCCGCGCTGATCTGTGGGGAACGAATAATAGCGGAAATGTCCTCCCCCTGGCAGAGCAAGCGCTGCTGCCCATCTTGTTTGTCAAAAGCGATGTTGAGCTCCACAGCTAATCCGGACAAAGCCATGGGGTCGTTCAGATCCAGGCCAGCCTGCAGCGCCTTCCAGGTCAAGGCTCTATACATGGCGCCGGTATCTATATAGATGTAGCCCAATCGGGCGGCCAGAGCTCGGGCCAGAGTGCTTTTGCCGGCCCCGGCGGGACCGTCTATAGCTATCTTCACAAATAATACCCGCTCACAAGTATTGTAGACTATTCTAGCACAACTCCATAGACTGGAAAAGGCAAACCTACGGGGCATACTCCGTTTTGTCACGCTCCTGCTCCGCTTGTTATCCCAGGTATAATTGTCAATCGAGCTGACATTTGCGATAATCTAGGTGATGGATCAGAGTGTCTGCCCGATAATAGCGCAAGGAGTGAAAACGCCCATGTCTGCACCAGCTGGATTTGAAATGAGATTTTTACGCCAGGAACAACATCTTATGCTGCCCACCTTGACCACTATCAAATTGACCCAGAATCTGTACGACGCCCTGTTTCAGTATGTGTTGACCGAGGATCAGGAGGCACGGCTAAAAAAATTTATCAACATACTGGAGGAGCACATCAAACGCAAGGATCAAACACCATTTTCGGTCCCGATAAAGGACCTGGAGTTCCTGGATGACGGCCTTGAAGAATTGCGTCTGCTGAATTGGCAGGAGATCCCGGTGACGGTGTTCGAACTGGTGCTGCCGAAATCTGGTGAGGGTGATGAGGAGGAAAGAATGGAGCCCATCATCGACCTATTGGAGCGGTTGGCCATTTTGACCCGTCCCGGAGGCCACAACCTGATCTGGGCTTACCCCTACGCCATGGTGAGGTAGAATAATCCCTAAATTCGTGACCAAAGGTCAAGGGTACATATCCTGACCACTTGTTTTCAAAAATTGCACCATAATTGAAGGTCTGGAACCTACAGATTTATTGAAAAACCAAGTCAACTCAAGCTGTTTTCGGCGGCAAGTGGATCGGATACCCAATCGTTCTTAAGCTGGGTTAGTAACACCAGGAATTCGACTAATGCCCATACGCTTTTTCAAATAAAATCCATCCAGTAAATAACCTACTAGTGGCAAGCCTCCGCTGAGGGATAGATCAAGGTCAGTATATTCGATAGTAAATTTCAAGCTTCTTTGCCAGTCAGGCCAAGAAAGAAGCTATGAGCAAATGGCCGGCATTTTTGAAGAAACTGCATGAAATGAGAAAAAACACACCAAGACCTTCTTTAAATTGCTCATGGGCGGTTATGCTCAGCTTACTGAAAAAGACCTGTTAACGGCGGGCTTGGGTGAACATGAGGAGCACACCGTTATCTGCGCCAAAACGAAAGGTCAGCCCGGGAGGAAGGTTTTAATGAGATTGCAAACGTTTTCCCGGAGATAGCCGAGGCCGAAGAGGAGCAGAGGAGCATGAAAAAAGATGCCGCAAACTGCTGGACAAAATCAAACGCAACGCCGTCTTCCGCCCCTCCATCCCGGTAAAATGGAAATGTCGCAATTGCAGATATATCCATGAGGGTGTAGAGCTTCCCGAGGTATGCCCGGCTTGTGCCCTTCCCCCCGCATATTACGAAGAGCTGGCGGAGTACTATTAGACAGCCTTCCTGCCTAATAAAAAAATTCTGTCCCCAAGTCTGCATTAGACTGAGGGGACAGTTTTTTTACTGTCAACTTACGATAGAATGGCCGGGCTTACCTGGAAGTGCTTATTCCGGCTAGGATTCCCCTGACCATCCCCGGCAGCACAAAAGCGGCCCGGTGAATCTCAGGATTGTAATACCTCAGCTTATGATCCGTTGAGAGCGGTCGTTCGGGGTCATAACGCTTGGAGCCGACGGTGAAACTCCACAATCCGCTGGGATAGGTTGGGATACTGGCCAAGTATAACTTGGTCACGGGGAAGTATTGGCTGATTCCGGCATAGGCCATCTCGATTACATCACCATTGAAGAAGGGCGACTCACTCTGGACCACCAACATACCGTCCTCCTTAAGGGAGGATTCACAATCACGGTAGAATTCAGGTCTGAACAGAGCAATAGCCGGTCCCACCGGTTCGGTGGAGTCAACCGCGATGATGTCGTACTCATGGATGTGTTCCTTGACATACTCAACCCCGTCTGCCACTATCACACTGGCTTTGGGGTGATCGAAAGCACCGGACAATTTAGGGAAATATTCCCGGGAAACCTCAATAACCCTGGCATCTATCTCCACCAGGGTAGCCTTTTTGACCAACGGATGGCGGACTGCCTCCCGCAGGGTTCCCCCATCCCCTCCCCCGATGATCAGGATATTCTCCGGAGCCGGATGGGAATTTAGGGCTACATTCATTATCATCTCGTGATAGACATATTCGTCAACATCGGTGGTCATGACCATCCCGTCCAGGAGCAGCATCCGCCCGAACTGCTGGGTGTCGATCACCGCCAGATGCTGATAGGGAGTCTGCTCTACCCTCAGGGTGCTGTTTATCTTACAACTGAACCCTAAAGCAGGGGTTTGATACTCGGTAAACCAAAGGTCCATCCGATTTCCTCCTAAAATTAATTTCCCATCGATAGTCTGCCGGGCAGCCAGTCTGTGATAGGGAGGGACTGGATCGCTGCTGCTGAAATATCGGTTAATACCAAAGCGGCACTGCCGCGAAAGCACAACCGATATGCTCAACCACGTGTTCGGTAGAGGCCACTTTTATCTCCTGCAGTTCCAATCCTCTCATTTGGAAGGCCTCTTCTACCATCCGGGTCACCTGGTTTTCGGCCTCTTTCTTGCTGCATTTACCGGAGAACTCCATGATTACGCCAAAGGAATCATGTTTGATCC
>JAAYJY010000047.1 GCA_012522705.1 Syntrophomonadaceae bacterium
CGGGCGCCATAGACATGAACCGCTCCATGTTTTACCTGATCATCAATATCGGACTTTTATGGGATATCCAATGCGCGGTGCGGGTGGCCCAGTGGAAGTCCCGTTATGGTGACCAAGTCGGATGCTGGCTGAGGGTGATCGGAATCATGGAGGCCCTGGGCAGTCTGGCGGTCATTACCCATATCCACCCGGATTGGGCTTACCCAGAGATAGAAGACCAGGAGCAGGTGATATCCGCTGGTGATCTGGGCCATCCCCTGCTGCCCCCGGATAAGTGTGTTCGCAACAATATAGATATCGATAACGACTCATGCATCGTAACTGGTTCCAACATGTCGGGAAAAAGCACTTGGCTGCGGGCCATCGGTATCAACCTGGTGTTGGCTTATGCAGGAGGAGCGGTATGTGCCGCGAAATTCCGCTGCTCGGTCATGGACCTGTACACGTCCATGGAGATCAGGGATGACCTCCTGGAAGGAGTTTCTACCTTTTATGCCGAGCTGAAGAGGATAAATATGATATTGCAGCATTCCCGGCGGGGCCAGCCCATGATCTATTTGATCGATGAAATATTTCGGGGCACCAATTCCCTGGACAGGATCACCGGCGCTCAGGTGGTGCTAAGAAAACTCAGCCAAAACGGCGCCATCGGTCTGCTCTCGACTCACGATTTTGAACTGTGCGAGCTGGAAAAAGAGGTGTGGGCCAACTTTAGGAACTATCACTTCCAGGAGCATTACACCAACGGATCCATCGCATTTGATTACAAACTGCGCTCGGGCCGCTGCAGTACATCCAATGCCCGTTATCTGATGAAAATGGTTGGAATCGAAGACTAAGGGTTTTGCAGATCAAAGGGCTGACATCCAGTGTCTATTGCTTCACCCGAGAATAATAGACCAGACCATCCATCAATTCGCGAGCCAGCGTTCCCTGCAAAACCAAATGGGTCAAATGGGACAAAGCCTCGCCGGTGGAAAAGATCTTCTGCGCGTTGGAAAACTCCTCCCACGACTTACCTCTCATATCCCACCTCATCCGGCTGGCGACCTGGGCCCCGTACATTTTTTCATCACCCAGGATATTCAGAATATCCTCCAGGCGCTTTTGATGATGGTCTTTAAGTTCTTGGATGCGCCGGTAACAATCGGTGATCATTTCCCTATGGGCAGGCAAAGTAATCTTGATTTCCAGCCGCGCGATTTTATCCAGACTGTCCAGATATTCCTGCAACAGATCTCTGGTAACGGTCCAGGGCTGTTCCCATAAGGCGTTATTAGGAGTGATGGTGCCCAGGATGTGATCGCCGGAGAACAATATTCCATGGCGGGGCTCATAAAGACACATATGGTCAGGGGCATGGCCCGGCGTAGATATACAGCGAAATCGGTAGGCGCCCACATCGATCAGGTCGCCATCTTTTACTATGTGTACGCTATCAACGGCCGCTGATTTGTATTTGTAGCCGGGATGATCTGTATGGGCAATTCCCTGAAGCCCGCTCTGGACCAATAGCTGATCAAAATAATGCCAGTAATCAGAGGGACTATCGGCAAAAGCCCGGGCGGTGTAAGAATCGCAAAACACCCGGGTTTGAGGTGAGGCCAAATACTGTACCAAACCAGAGTGATCCCCATGGATATGAGTCACGAAAATATCGGTATCCTCCATGGAAAACCCCAGTTCCCGCAAACCCTCGTCCATAGCCGCCCGGCATTCCGGTTGGTTAAAACCAGTGTCTATGAGGAGGTTCTTGTCCCCGCCCTTGATCAAATAAGAGTTAAGGCTTCTCAGCGGATTATTGGGCAGCGGTATCTCTATCCGGTAAATATCGGATAAAACATGCTCAGTCATTGTTATGTAGCCTCCTTATTCCAAGCAATGATTCCAGTGCATTGTCAAACATGTGCAATTATTATTTTTACAAAACTTATCGTGATTATCAACCGCTGAGGCTCGCAATCTCCAAAATGTAACCGCTAATCTGACTCAAAACAAAAGCAAAAACAAAAGGCCGGCAGAAGCCAACCTCCTCGTAATCAATAATTTAATCGGTCTCACCATTCTTATCTATCATCACCCAACAATTTGGGCTTAGGCAATTTTACACTCCTCTTTGGAAATGTTTCCTTGAGACCTAAGCAAAGACAGTAAAGATTCTCCAATCGCATCTCCATGGACGTTAGGAATGCGCAGTTTGGTTTCCCCTCTTGTCATATAAAACGGATGTGGTCTGCCTTTTTGTTTAAACGGGCCCTTAAATCCTATTGATTTCAAACATTTGACCAGCTCTCTCCATTTCAATGCACTCATTTAAACCTCCAATTCCTCAATAGAATTGAGGTCCAAACCATTTATTACCGGAATGTAGTCGTTGTCCCGTAATTTTAATATTAGCCAAAATTCCAGCGCTTCTCTTAAGTCGCGTTTGCAATCATCTATTGTACATTCATTTGACCATACACCTGGACAAGACGGGATAAACGCATAAAAAGTGTCCCCTTCAAAGGGTTCATATTGGGCTTCAGCCATTGCGGCCTCAATATATGACGTTAACAAAGGCATTGTTTTTGCCTCCGTTTCTTTGTCAGCAGTCTCTGATCTGTACATTCTATTTCTCCAGTGGAATTGTTGTATTTCTGATGCGTCATAAAAGCAATGTCCCAACGACTCCAATTTCCGCGATAGCTCGACTTTATAAGCTGATTCGATAGTATTTCTTCTTGCTCCCCACTCGTTATTGGGTATTTGGGACCAACCGTCTGTTCTTTTCACCAATGCCAGTTTTGGTTCAGACCCTGAATTAACGGTTTCATCTAACAGTTCTATATAATCATTTTTCAGCTTAGATGCTAATGCCATTGTATTCAAAATCCCCCCTCATTGATACCTTTATTCATTTTGGTTATCTTTTTTATACAAATCCACTTTCTCTTGTAACCATTCAATAATTGATTCTGCAGCGTCCATGGGAATAGAAACACCCGCTTTTGCCGTATCCGCACAAAGTCAGCCCTACACCGCCCCCAAGGCCTTGAACACGGCGTCGATGGCGTCGGAGTAGAATATGGGCTGTACCTTGATGAGCAGTTCCGGGGGGACGGTTTGCAGGTCGGCCACCGACACTGCCGGAATGAGGACGCGTTTGGCTCCGGCATCCACGCAGACCTGGAGCACGTTGGCAAAATCGGAGATCTTGTCGATGGTGCCGGCCATGGTGATGTTGCCCAGCACCACCAGGCTGTCCTGGATGGGCCGGTCCAGAGCCGATGAGCATAGGCCGATGAATTCGGCCAGGGCCAGTTCCGAGGTCATGCCGATCCCCTGCAGATCCGAGGCATGCATGAGATAGTCTTTGGTCTTGATACTTATGCCCGCACTGACGCTCTTGCAGTTGGCGGTGAAATAACGGTCCGCGGTGTCGATCGATTCCCGCACTTCTTTCCGGGAGCCCAGGCCGGTGCGCTCAAATTTCCCGGTCCCGGAAACTATCTGGTTCTCCAGCTTGTATACCCCGATCATGCCCGAGTCACCTTTGCCTACCACATAGACGTGGCCAGGTTTGCCCTGCCCTTCCGGTATCAATTTGCCCCCGCCCTGTTCGGGGACGGATACAAATTGCTCGTCGAGGGTATCCCGGTCGATGTAAGAGAAATGGACATCGTAGAATTCCATCCCGCCGATCTTCTTGAGCTGCTCCTTGACCCGACGCCGCCCTACCAAAGCATATTTCAATATCTCCTCCAGCTCCTGCTTGGTGTACTCCCCGTGGGGATAGAGCAGTTTGATCAGGCCCGACACCGTCTTGCGCACCGCTATGACGTCGCGCTGGTTTAGGTTGTTGCCCAGTTTATAATGCCGTTCGATGGCATCGGCGAAGTTCTGTTTGCGCATCTCCCGCAGGAATTCCGCCAGGTAATCAACGATAAAGCCGTAATTGCTGGTTATCAATTCTGGCCGCATCTTGGGGATCTCCCAACCGGGCAGGTAATAATGCATCCGGTCGAAGAAGGCGCTGTCATTGGCCATCTCCTCTGGGAAAGGGGCAAACAGGTGGGAGGTCTTGATTAGGAAATCCAGGCTCTCGTTGATATTGCCCACGAAAACCATGGAGGCGTTGGCGTTCTTCTCCTCTTTGCCGCGGGCGAAGGAACCGGACGCCATGTAATCCTTCATGATCTGGATGCCGTCCTTGTCTTTGAACCTGATACCTGCCACTTCATCAAAGGCCACGCAATCCCACAGACCCACCAGGCCAATAGTCCGGGAGGCCATATTATAGAAGAGATTAGCGACGGTGGTCTGGCCCCCCGAGATCAATATGGAATTGGGGGAGATCTCTTTATAAACATGGGATTTACCCGTGCCCCGGGGCCCCAGTTCACAAACGTTGTAGTTATTCTCCACCAGCGGCACCAGGCGCAGGAGCAGGTGCCAGCGGGCTTCGGGTGCAAACTGGGTCGGTTCCAGGCCGACGGACCGGATCAGCACGTCGATCCACTCATCCTGGCTAAAATGGCGGCGGCCCTCCAGCACTTCATCCAGATCCATGTTGGGCATCTGGATCGGTTTGAGGTTCTGGATGCGGAAGGGATTGTTGTTGCGGGCTTCTTCATCGAAAAAATACTCCATCTTGAGCATAGCCCAGATGCCTCCTGCCAAGAGCCGTTCATATTGCTTGACATAGGCCGGCTGCACTTCCACGCCCTTGAGCCCCAGGTTGGAAAACTCCGCCTCATAGAGGTCCCTCTTCTCATTGAGCTTCACGGTCAGTTTATCGATCACCGTGTACTGGCCCAGTTCCTTGATCCGGGATTTTACTTTCTCGGCCTCGTCAGGCCGGACGAAGTTGTCGGCCAACACCTTCTTGACCCGCTCCACCCCATCCCGGATGGATTCTTCATCATCGGTGGCGCAGTACATCCCGAGCAGGTACTCCAGAACATAGACGGGAACGTTGGCTCCCTGTTTGATGGTATTGGTCAGGTCCTTGCGGACCACCCGGCCGGCAAAGTACTGATTCAGTTTCGCGTCGAGTGCCAGTGCATCCATTTCGTTCGCCTCACATTTATAGCTTTGGTCGGAGTTAGAAATCGAAATCCGAACTGATGGCCAGGTTGATCTTGAAGGGGATCTTGCCCTCATTCAGTTTGGTTTCGGTATCCTTGATAATCAGGTAGTAATCCTTATTCTTGTCATAATTCCCGGTTTTCAAAGTCAGCTTGAGCTTGAAAGTACGCTCATCCGGTTTGTCCGATTGGCGGTCGGCGATGATGGTTTCCTGGTTGGACAAAACCTGTCCCTCTTCGTCCGTCAGATAAATATCAACGGTACAGGGGATATAGCCGCCGCCCACCTTTTCGGTCTGGAAAAACTCCAGGGTGAAGAGACTGTTGGTAATCTTGCGGGACTCATTGACCAGTTTGACCTTGACCTTGTGTTCCTTTATCTTCTTGGCCTGGGAACCGCGTACCACCCTGAAATTGATAAGCGGCACCACTACCTCCTGCAAGGCGGCTCCGCCGTGGACATAGTTGGCCCCCGGCCCAGGCACTTTGAACCGGATCGTCCCCTTGGGCACATAAACCACCAGGGGCCCCTCGTCGCTGTGGAGATATTTCGGTTTGAACGTCATCAGGCCGCCGGCCTCTTTCTCTTGATAACCCAGCATATACCGGCGCTTCTCTTCAAAAGCTCCCACAGTCTCCTTCTTGATCTTGTCGCTTTCCAGCAGGGGGTCGCGCTTGTAAATGAAGCCATGATCGGCAGTGATAAAGATGTTGACCCCGCTCAAATCGTCACGGATGATGCGGACCAACCGCAGGATCTCTTCAATGGCCTGGTGGGCCGCATCAAACACCTTGATTTCGGTAGCTGCTTTATCTCCTACCGCATCGATGCAATTATGGTATATATAGACCATTTTCCGGCCCTTCACCATTTCCCGCCGCTCATCCTGGGTTGCGGCTATGATGCTGTGATAATCGATGGCCAGGGATTCGGCCCACTTCGTTTTTAGGACCGCATCCCGTTCCGCCAAACTGTCAGTTTTCATCCCGTCCGCCATTACTTGTCCCTTGTCGTTAAGGGACAACTGTTGGTGCGGGAGGAGGGCTGCCATGCCATACCGGGTGGTGGAAGGCAGAACCCCCAACATGCTCTGGATAGCGGCTTTCCCGCCCTTTTCGGCGTTGAGCCGCTCGGTTATCTCCAGCCCCACTTCATACCGTAGGGCATCCGAGATAATGACAAAGCAGCGATGACCGGAGCCAACTACCTTGTCGACATGGTTTTTATAAAAGTCCTGCTGGCCGTTGATCCCCGGAATCCTCCAATGGCCCTCCGCCTCGCCCGCCAGGGATGATGACCAGGCGGTGCCCAGGCTATCCAGGAACCAGTTGCTGTACAGGTTTTCCACCATGTCCTGTATCGGTTTCAGTATCTCCACTGGCTGCTGGTCGTAGCACCAGTAGAATTTGCGGTAGTAATAGTCAACCAAACAATACTGACTGGTATAATTGTTCCATATCTTGGGCACCAAGCTTGGGAATAGTGGGATGGGCCTGATTGAACTGCAATAGTTTGAATACATGGAAGAGGGATTCGTAAATATACTGGTATTTGTCGTACCAATGCCGGGTGCGGCGGGCCTTTATCAATTCCAGGCAAAAATCATGATTTGCTACCTGGCCGGTAACGGAGTCCACCATATACCTTATGATCTGCTTATCGAACCATTCGAAGCTGTCGCATTCGGCCAGGTCCTCCACCGGGATCCCGGCCAGCCGCTCATCAATAGTCAGGTATTGACCCACCTTCCCGGCCAGTTCTTCGAAGTCAGCGGCATCGGTTTTATGATTCATCCACTGATCAAGAAAATAGATGCAGTTTTCCGGACCGGTCCCGGCCAAATATTCCTTCAACGGTAACAGGTGTTCATCGGCGAGAGTACGGCGCAGGCTGTTGACCAGTATGTAAG
>JAAYJY010000048.1 GCA_012522705.1 Syntrophomonadaceae bacterium
AGGTGGGACCAAGTGCTCCACCGATCCGAACTCGATTTGGATGGCTGAATATCTTTCATGGGGTGCGTTCGACCATGGCCGGCCATCCATATACCCTGGGGGTGGCCTTCCATGACCTCGAAGATCCTCTCGATCCTATGAAAACGCGCATTAGCGCCAAACCGTTATTGATGCCCACGTTAAGTGACTGCAGGGTGGCGGCAACCGATTACATCCATGTGCCCAACGTGGTATTTAGCTGCGGAGCTTTGGCTGGTCTGGATGATACGATAGCCATATATTACGGCGGTAACGATACGGTTATGAATGTCGGCCTGGCCAATACACTGGTTCTGAACGAAATGTGTGATCTTTTCCGCCTCAATCCCTTGACCGGGGAGCATCGCTATTCTATATGACTGCTGGTTTCAGCCCTCAATAGGCACCTACTTACAGATATTGTGCGGGATTGGCATCCGATGGCGAGTCCAATTTGGTTCGAGGGTGTGCTGCTGATGCCGCCTATGTCGATATCGCTATCGCCTTCTTTTTCTTGTAATTGTAATCAGGTGTCAATGGTACGGCATTCCATAAACATCAGGTGCTTTTCGCCCACCATCTCACGCTTGGCGTTGGTATTGACAGCATAACACCATTCCACCAGCACGGAACTGTTGGCAAATATGGCGTTCCGGTGCGCGGACCTGATTCGGGCAGCATATTTGAGCAGTTCTTTCACCTCAGCCTCCTCTAAAAAGGAGCTGTTTCCATAGGTACTATAATCATCATTCAAATGGTTTATAATGATGGTCAGGTCTTTGTGACCGCGGGTTGTCAGGTTCCAGAGATCCTTGTCCACTGCTTCGATAATAGTGCGGTGTTCCTGGATATCTATTACCCCGCTCTTTATAGCCATGAAATAAGGATAATAGATCACCAAATCGTGCTCCGCCAGGTCGGCCAGGAATTCTTTCCCTTTGGCTATTGCTTCTTCTGCAGTAACACCGATGGCGCGGGGAAGATTGAAATCCTTGCCGGTTTCAACCGCTGCCCGCACCGTCCACAACAGATTCGCATCCAGGGTTTCCTCTCCGGTGAATTGTTGCCAAGGTACTGAAGGGACATTCATTTTGTTAAGTTCATAGAATCCTTCCAATTTGTTCATTTCCAGCCTCCTCGCCAATCCCAAATAAAACAAAGAACAGATTATTTAACCTATCACTCATTGGTATCGAAGCGGGGTGCAATATTCCTTCGGTGAAGCAACTAATGGTATGGATAGGATGAGACCATGTTTCCAGTTACAAGGGCTGCTAGGAAATATCGGATGATTATTTCGGATATTTCGCCGAAGGGTATAATAATTCCTTCAATTGGCTGGCTTGCCAATTAAATAATCCCTGGCGGCGCACAAAAAAGTGCCAGGAGCCCGGGCTCCTGGCGTTCTAAAACTGTATTTACCTATTGTTTTTATGGATGGTAATGGGTATGCAGCAGCTTATAAGATCAAATGTTGAAATTGACAGCCTCAAGCTTATTGCCGGTTGCGACTAGGCGGTCTGGTTTACATGACCATGTTTGACCTGGTCATGACCTTCTATTTTTTGTCGGAATACAGTAGGCCTGCTGATGCCCAATTGGTGCGGGGATATTCCTCGATAACCATCTCAACGGCTTCCGGCTTGGTATTTAAAATCCGTACCGTTTCCCGGGTCAGGACTTCGGCCAGTTCCCGTTTCTGCTCAATGGAACGGCCCTCCAGCATCTTGACATTAATGATCGGCATACCGATTACTCCTCCTTTTCATTCACTGCTGATATTATAGGCCTAGCGCGGGAGAATCACAAACAGCACCAATACGAGATTCGCTTCGGTTCTTGACTTCATGATAGGTTCGGTATGATCCCAACAATCGCAAATCCGCAACGATGCTCCGGAGGCTCCTCAAAGCCTTACTGATGCGAGGTTCCATTTGATGTCCCTGGATATCGATGAAAAAAAGGTAGTTGCCGATCCTGGTTTTAGCGGGCCGGGATTCAATTTTGCTCATGTTTATTTCATAGAGGTAGAATTGCTCCAAGGCCTTAAACAAGGCTCCGGGCTGGTCGCTCAAAGATATTACCAGTGAGGTCTTGTAATCAAGCTTGCCCTCGGTTTCACTATCAGACAAGGACCGATCCTCATTGGCTTGGGATAGGATAATAAAACGGGTTTCATTGTCGCCGCGGTCCTGGATCTCCTGCTGCAAAACAGACAGCCCATAGGCGCGGGCGGCTGCCGCAGTGCCGATGGCCGCCCACGGCAGGTCGGATGCCGCTACCCGGTGAGCAGCTTCGGCGGTGCTGGACATGGTTACCAAGTCTACTTCACCCAGATGTTTGCTCAGATATTGGCGGCACTGAGCCAGGGCTTGCGGGTGCGATAATACTTGGACGATATTTTCAAGCTTCACCCCGGGATAGGCCAACAGATTATGCCTGACCGGCAGGATGACCTCGCCCACTATCTCCAGTGGGTATTTATAAGCCAGCAAATCCAGGGTCAAGTTAACTGAACCTTCACAGGAGTTTTCGACCGGAACGATCCCGTAATCGGCCTGGCCGTGTTGCACTGCCGCAAACACTCCATCGATACAGGAACAGGGTATAAGCTGCCAGCTGCCATTCGCTCTTACCGCAACCCGGGCGGCCTCCTCGCAAAAGGTTGCGGCCGGTCCCAGGTAACTCATTGTCCATTTCATCGACCATGCTCCTTCCTAAGCAACCTCGCGGGGGATATTGGCGCCGGGCAAATTTCTGCCGACCGCCGCAGCAATCAAGGATAATTGCTCCATTAAATGCTCCAACTCGGGAGGAGTTAGCGACTGAGGTCCATCTGATAAAGCCTTGGCCGGCTCCGGGTGCATCTCCAGGATAAGTCCGTCCGCCCCTGCGGCTATGGCAGCCATGGACATGGGCGGAACCAGCCCCCGGTCGCCAGTGCCGTGACTGGGATCTACCAGGATGGGGAGGTGGCTCAGTCGCTTGACCAGAGGTACGGCGCTCAGATCCAGGGTGTTGCGGGTAGCCGTTTCGAAGGTGCGGATGCCTCTCTCACACAGTATTACCCGACCGTTGCCCTCGGACATGATATATTCAGCCGCCATCAGCCATTCTTCTATAGTTGCGGACATACCGCGTTTGAGCAGCACCGGCTTGTCAGTCTGTCCCACCGCTTTGAGTAAACGAAAGTTTTGCATATTCCGGGCTCCTACCTGCACCATATCTACGTAGTTCAAAGCCGTCTGCAGACTGGCCTCATCGATCACCTCCGTTACTACCGGGAGTCCGGCCATTTGCGAGGCTTCTTTGAGGATTATTAGTCCTTCTTCTTCAAGACCCTGGAAACTGTAGGGGGAGGTGCGGGGTTTGAACGCGCCGCCCCTTATTATCTGGGCTCCGGCTTGACTGACTTGATGGGCCGCAGTAAGCTATTGGGGACGATTCTCTACTGCGCAGGGGCCGGCAATAATGGTCAGATCTGCCCCTCCCACCACAACTGTCCCTACCTTGATGGTGGTGTCATCTTCTTTGGCTTCCCGGCTTACCAGCTTGTACGGCTTCATAATGGGGACAATCTTCTCCACCCCGGACATCAGCTGCAAGTCCTGGAGGTCACTCACCGGCCGGTCTCCCCCAGCACCGATCACGATGCGTTTGACGCCCCTGATTAGCTGGGTCTGGAAGCCCAATTGATCCAACATCGCGTTTACCGCCTCGATTTGCTGAATACTTGAGGTCATTTCCATCACTACTACCATTTTGATTCCTCCTAAAAATATTAATGCCCATAGCCTATACCCTCAAAAGGGACGCAAGCTATGGGCTTCCGTGGTACCACCCTCGTTGATCCATAAAGGACCCACTCACCAAGATACGGGAATCAATCAATCCCCCTGATAAACAAAAAAGCCTTCCATCCCAAGGGACGAAAAGCTATTGCTTACCGCGTTACCACCCAAGTTGACCTGCCACAGGGACAGATCCGCTCTTATAAAGGTGCGGGAACTGTTGTTCCGATACCTTCTTCCCTTTAACGTAGGAAGATTACGGCTCAGCCTACTCATCCTCGAGAGGAATTCAGCCTGCAACTCCAGAGAGAACTTCGATCAATCATGCTTCGAAAACGCTTCCAGTCGATGGCGCTTTCTCCCTGTAAAGCTGGGTCTGACCTACTTTGCTCCTTCATCGTCTTTAACAAGATGAAATTAGTAAAAGTATAGCACGGGCCCGGAGATGAATCAATAGTCGATTTTGATATCTTTAGTACTCAACTTTCCCAGTTGACAGTCGGTATTATTTAGGCAGCATTAATAAATAAGGATTTCTTTTTACTGTCTGGAACAGATTATAAAAATTATTAAAAAGATCATTGATTAGGTCATCGGTAGGAAATGGTTTGGATATTGCGCAGTCGGGCCAGGATCTTCCTGGACGAAACATATCTGCAAAAATGGACTCCTGCGGTGATCCTGACTCGTTCCCCTGACCGACCTAGCCGCTCCCCGCCCCCGGAGCAGGCAACAATGGTGTCTCCTCTTCCCCTTTGCGGGCGGCATCCTTATCCATGCGCAGGCTGATGATAAGCATCATCACCAGGACGGTGATAAACATCAGCGTCGACAGGGCGTTGATGATGGGCTTGATGCCGCGCCTCGCCATGGCGTAAATCTCTATGGAGAGATTCGTGACTCCGCCCCCGGTGGTGAAGAAACTGATGACGAAATCATCTACCGACAGGGTAAATGCAATCAGGAATCCGGTCACGATGCCTGGCATGATCTCCGGCAGAATCACCTTGAAAAAAGCGTATCCCGGCGTAGCTCCCAGATCCATGGCCGCCTCCAATATGTCCTGGGGCAACTGCTTGAACTTGGGCAACACCGACAGGATGACGAAGGGGATGGCAAAGGTTATATGGGCGAGCAGCATGGTAACAAAACCCAGCGGCATATTGATAAAAGTGAACATGGCCAGCAGAGCTACGCCAGTGACTATATCCGGGTTCAAGATGGGTATGTTATTCAGGGCCTGCAGTGCCCGTTTGGGCAGAGCCTGCATGTTGGTGATACCATAGGCGGCAAAAGTCCCGATCACGGTCGCCGCCGCCGAAGCGATCACCGCTACGGTCAGAGTATAATACAGGGCTTTCATTATCTGGCGGTCCTGGAACAACTCCACATACCATTGCAGAGAGAAACCAGACCAATTGGCGGTGGACTTGGATGCGTTGAAAGAAAATACGATAAGCACCACGATCGGCGCGTAGAGGAACAGCAGCACCAGGAATACATAGAAGCGCTGCAATTGCTTGCTCACCACATGCTCACCCCCCTTTCCCGTTTGTCATAACGGTTGAGGATGCTCATGGACAGGAGGATGATCACCATCAATATCATGGATATGGCAGAACCAAAATTCCAGTCATAGACGGTTTGGAACTGGTCCTTGATTAGATTCCCGATCAGGGTAATCTGGGCCCCCCCTAACAAGTCGGATATGACGAAAGTGCTGACCGCCGGCATGAATACCATCATGACGCCCGAAATCAATCCCGGGATGGAGAGGGGCAGTATTATGCGCCGGAAGACCACCAACCGATCAGCGCCCAGGTCCTCGGCGGCCTCGATCAACTGGCGGTCGATCTTCATCAATACTGTATAGATGGGCAGGACCATAAAGGGCAGGAAATTATAGACCATACCCAATAAAACAGCGTTCTCATTGAACAACAGGTTGAGCGGGGCTACTCCGAAAGAGCCCAGCAAGGTGTTGATCAGGCCATTGCGCCCCAGTATGGGGATCCATGCGTAGGTGCGCAGCAGGAAATTCATCCACATCGGCAGTATGATCAGCATCACCAGTATCTTCTGGAAACGCGGCGTT
Source organism: Syntrophomonadaceae bacterium (assembly GCA_012522705.1). Lineage (GTDB taxonomy): Bacteria > Bacillota > Syntrophomonadia > Syntrophomonadales > Syntrophomonadaceae > PHAA01. The sequence continues at coordinate 5,905 of JAAYJY010000048.1, forward strand.
ATACGCGACAAGATAAGGGCCAGCGGATAACCCACCAGCAAACACAGCAGGGTGGATTTGAAGGCGATTACGATGGAGCGCCATAATACCTCCAGGTAGAGCGGATCCACGAACTTGTGGTATCCGTCCAGGTCGAGGGCATAACCAGCCGGAACCGGTGAGAACAAGCTGTAGAAAAGCACCATAAAAACCGGGACCAGGATAAACAGGATGGTCCAAAGCATGTAAGGCGCAGCGCTGAAACGCCTAAGCATCGGCGGGACGCTCCTGTTTCTTCATGATGTGAATGTCATCGGGGTTAAAACGCATCCCCACCTCGGTATCCTCCAGGGCCTTAATGGTGCTCTGTATTAACCATGACCGTTGGCCCTCCAAGACCACCATCTCGTAATGGACCCCTTTGAAGACGATCGAGTCCACAATTCCCCGCAGCATCCCTTCCTCGGGGGAAACCAGCTTGATATCTTCCGGCCGGATGACTACTTCCACCGGTTGGTCGACACCAAAGCCGGCATCCACACAGCGGAACCGTTGGCCGGCAAATCCGACTTCATAGTCACGGTACATGATTCCGTCCAGAATGTTGCTCTCGCCGATGAAATCAGCCACGAAGGCGTTCACTGGTTCGTTGTAGATATTGACCGGAGTGCCGAACTGTTCTATCCGGCCCTTATTCATGACGATGACCTGGTTGGACATGGTCAGGGCTTCTTCCTGGTCGTGAGTGACATATATAAAGGTGATGCCCAGCTCCTGCTGCATGTATTTGAGCTCCACCTGCATCTCTTTTCTCAATTTGAGGTCGAGAGCACCCAGCGGTTCATCCAGCAACAGGACTTTGGGTTCGTTGACCAGCGCCCGGGCAATGGCCACCCGCTGCTGCTGCCCGCCGCTGAGGGAATCGACCGCCCGTTTTTCGAAACCTCGCAGAGTCACTAGTTCCAGCATCCGCCCCACTCTTTTCCTTATCTCCTGCTCCTCCATTTTTTTGAGACGCAGGCCGAAAGCGATGTTCTCGTAAACGTCCATGTGGGGAAAAAGGGCATACTTTTGGAATACCGTGTTGATTGGCCTTTCATAGGGCGGAACCGAGGTGATGACCTTGTCCTCGAAAAGAATATCACCTGCGGTAGGCATTTCGAAGCCGCCTATCATGCGGAGCACCGTGGTCTTGCCACTGCCGCTGGGACCCAGTATGGTTAGGAAATCCTCTGAGCGGACGCAGAAATTGAAATTGTCCACCACCCGCTGCCCGGAAATCTCCTTGAACAGATTCCTGCCCTCGATGACCTTTCTCTTCACCTGCAACCCCCCGACCAATAGCATTTTCCAACGTCAGAGTCTCTGCCGACTTTTTCTCGACCAAGATACATTTTCATGGATTGTGATAACCCCGTCAAGAATAATCCTAGGGGGACAGCTGCGGGTTCTGCAACCACAATTCATCCGGGCCGATATCATAGAACTTGTCGATGCGAAAATCTGGCGGGGTATCATCTGAAAACATTTTTGCGATTGCCAAATCGTCCTAACCAAATTATGATTTTGATATTATAGTAATTAATTCGGCAGTGATGGAGTTGAAAGCCTTGTCTGCATTTATAGTGCGATATTATTATTGCCTTAAAGACGATACCGATCCCATTGAGGCCCTGGCAACCATCTTGACTCAACATTCGTATATGGCGATCACCGCTGAGACTTCCCCGGATTTCTCCAATCCCGGCGGTTTCTTTGGCAACCTGACTGATTTCTCGGGAAAAATGGCCATCCTGGCGGTCAAGACCCCGGATACCCCGGGAGACTGGGCTGGGTCTCTCAGCCATCTGCAGGATCTGGAAACACAGTCCGGCATGTGCTATGACGATTTGATGGGCAGGCTTACCCTGTTGGCTACCGGAGATGGCAATGCGCCCCTATTGTTGGAAGAGGCTCTGCCGTGGCTGCCCTGCCGGGAGGTAGAGATCCCATCCGGCAACGCCCGCTTGTTCCGGTTGCCTATCAGCAGAAAAGACACAGAGGCTGTTTATGTTTACCGATCTGGGGAAATGGGGCCCTTGACTCCTCTGTTGGTCCGACGGTTACCCAACCTTCACTCCCGGATGATCTTCCTCTGCGAACTACATGGAATGCTGAGGGATCGGGAAAACACCATCGGTCTGGAAAAAGACACTCTGGGCAAGGATTTAATCCGCATCCTACATACCCAGTTGGTCATGAGCCAACCATCCGTTGACGTCAACCAAGCATTAGAGGGCAACATCAAAGAACTGGCCACCGCTTTCGCCAAGCTGGTAGCTGACGAGACATTGGTGAGTGATGGGATCCGACGCCTGGAAACCATGCTGGAAGGGACGGAGAACCGATTCCTGAACGAGGCGGCTTTGCAGTTAGAGCCGGAAGGGATCAGAGACATGATGTCGGCGTACCGTGACCGCTTGGAGAATCTGGAGGAGCTGCGGGACGATCTGAATTTGGTGGAGAAAAACTACCACGAGGCCATCGCAGTTGTGCAGGGCCGGATACAGGTCATGAACAGCCGCACCAATTTAGAGACCCAGGACAAGATCCGGGAGTTGTTGGATGTAAACCTCGAAATGCAGAAGAAGAGCATGGTCTACCAGTTTGCCGCCGGTCTGATCGAATTCATAGTCCTGGCCTATTACAGCCTTTCCCTCTGGACCAACGTCGCGCCGGTAGCAGCGGCGGTAATCCCCGGGTGGGCCAAACTGGTCTTCGTTTTCCTGTTCTCCGGTACCACCGTGGTGGTTACCCATTTCCTGTCCGAATACCTTCAGGGTGAGACCCACGTGCGCCGCAACCTGATCATTTTAAGCCTGATCCTGACCGTCATCCTTATAACCATATTCCTGGGTACCTGGTCGGCCAACCTGACCCCAGGGATGCATGCCACCGTACCCACTCCCTGATTAATCCAAGAGGGAGACGGCCTTGAGTCTCTCTTTCAGTTTCTTCATGTGCCCGGCTTCTTCGCGGGCGATCTGCTCCAGCAACAATCTGGTCTCGGGATCCTCGACCTCCTTGGCCATATCGATGTATCGATCCATGGCATTTTTCTCGGCCTCGATCGATATCTTAAGCACCTCTTTTATCGTTAGCGTCATGCGAATTCCCCCTTCACGATGCTTGTCTAATGAGATTATAGCAGTTTATCCGTGAGATGGTGCAAATCAAGACCTCCCTTTCCCGGTAAACGTTATTTCTCTGTCGGATTGGTCAAGTATTCATCCCTGATGATCATCCCATCGCTTATTTCCACCAGCCGGTCACTGCGCCCAGCCAGTTCGCGGTCATGGGTTACCATGATCATGCTGGTACAGTACTGTCCGTTTATATCCCGCAATAGAGTGAAGACACTTTTGGTATTGGCGGTATCCAGGTTGCCGGTGGGTTCGTCGGCCAAGATTATCCTGGGTTGGTTGATCAGGGCCCGGGCAATGGCCACCCTCTGCTGCTCGCCCCCGGATATGGCGTTGGCACGGCTATCGCGGCGGTGACTGAGCCCTACCCGGTCCAGCAATTCCATGGCCCGCTTTTCCATGGTCGGGTTGGCCGGTCCGGCATAAATCATATAGGGTATGAGGACATTCTCCAACACCGTGAACTGGGGGAGCAGGAAATGGAACTGGAACACGAAACCCAGGGAACGGTTACGGAAATGAGCCAGTTCATCATCATCCAGCTGGTTTAGGTCAGTTCCGTCTACCACCACCGTTCCCGCGGTGGGCCGGTCCAAGGCCCCGATAATGTTGAGCAGGGTGCTCTTGCCGGAGCCGGAAGCGCCAATAAGCGAGGTAAATTCCCCACATTTGAACTCCAGGTTGATGCCCTTCAAAACTCTGGTCCGGAGCGTTTCCTCACCGTAATCTTTAGTTAGATCAGTTATCTTTATCAATGGATCAACCATTGCGGATCACCTCGATGGGATTAATACGGGACACCTTGCGGGCGGGCAGATAAGCTGAAAGAGTTGCAGCTAAAATGGTGGCAATCACTATCACTATCGTGGTTACGGGTTTAAGCAGGAGTTCATACTCCTGTTTGGCAAATACCACAAATGCCTGGCTCATGGCCAGACCCAAGCCGAAACCAAGAAGCGTGCCGAAGGTCCCCAACACCAGTCCCTGCAACATAAACACCCGGGACACGCTCACGGTACGTATTCCAATTGCTTTCAATATACCGATTTCCTTGGATTTCTGTACGGCACTAATGGCCAGCACCGAAGCCACCCCCAGGATGACCGCCAGGAGCACGAAAACCTGAATAGTATAACTGGAACTGCTCTGACTCTTCAGAGCGGAGAGCAGGGAGGCATTGCTCTGCTGCCAGCTCTCCACCTGGTAATGCGGCCACCGGACTCCCCATTCGCGCGCCACCAATTCGGCCCCCAACACGTCATTGACCTGTATCTCTATGGTGCTTACTCGATCCCCGGTGCCCAACAGCGCAGCCACCCGGTGCTGATCCATCACCAGCCAGCGCTGGTTGATGGCCGCCACCCCCAAGTCAAAAACTCCGTCCACCATTACAACCAGAGGCTCTCGGCCGGGCAGTTCCAGTTGAATCGGATCTCCCGCGGTGATCCTCAAATCCTCGGCCAGGCTCTTGCCGATCAGCACCGACCCATCCTGAGCATTGCGATTCCCAGCGATAATGGAATCGTTCAAGCAATACATCCGGTTAGCTTGCTGAAGGTCGAAACCTCGCAGCAAGATGGCCCGGCTGACCTTCCCCCGGCGGATAAGCCCCGACCCGTCCACCACCGGCAACACCGTATCTATCCGCTCATCAGCGATCATGGCGGTCGTCACGCTGCGCCAGTCGACGATAGGCCGCAAGGTCTTCTGAGTGGCATCCATGAGCAGGACTTGGCTGCCATCCCTGGCGGTGACTGCGTCGGCGGCTGCATATTCTGCATTGCTGATTACGATATGGGGGGACCTGCCCACCGTCTTCTGGATCAAGTTGGCCTGCAGCCCGTCGATGAGGGCGCTCAGAAAAACCATCACCGCCACCCCTATACCTATCCCCACTATGATAAGCAGGGTCTGTCCCCGGTTCTCTTCCAGAAACCGCCGGGCCAGGCTCAATTCGAAAAGCATATGCCGTTTCATATTAAAAATTCCCCTCATGAAGGACGACCCGCTGATCTTCTCGGCGTCCCTCCGGGGATCCGATCACGTCACCGGCCTGCAATCCCCCGGCGACCACCACCCCATCTGCAGTGCTGGCGCCCAATTGCACCGGGGTGAAACGAGCCCGGTTATCCCTGATAAGCCACACCCCACTTTCGTCTTCCTGTACAGCCACATATGTCTCCGGGATAATTATGGCGTCGGGCTGCACTGCCCCGAAAAGCTGCACCGAGAGCAACTGTCCCGGGTAGAGGGGGGGGGTCGCCCCGATAAACTCCAGTTCTGCCACAAAGGATCCCTGTTCGGCATTGGCCAATGGCTCCGTATATGCGACCCGGGCCTCCCATTTGGTATCGGCCGCATTGGTGAGCCAGACCTGAGCCCGGTTGCCGGCTGCGGCCAGGACCGCATAACGCTGGTCCGGTTCTATCTTCACCTTTAGTCCGGCGCCGTTGGCCACCAGGGCCACCTGGGCACCAAACGCTACCAGCTCTCCCGGGCTGACATACAGGTCCAGCAGTTCTCCATCGGCCGGAGCCAGGATGCGCGATTGGGCCAGCAACATCTCCTTTTCGGCCAGGTCCAGTTGGCGTTGCTTCAACTCAGCTTCCAGGAC
>JAAYJY010000049.1 GCA_012522705.1 Syntrophomonadaceae bacterium
GTAATATTCCCTGCCGCTTTCGTGTTTACCCCGGCCACAGCCCCCGCGCCGGCCAAAACGGTGGAGAACATCACGGCTCTGGCCGACAAACTGATTTTGCAGGCTTATGCCCCGGCCACCGTACTGGCCAACGACAACGGCGACATCATCTATATCAGCGGGCGTACGGGCAAATACCTGGAACCGGCCGCCGGCAAGGTCAACTGGAATATCTTCGCCATGGCCCGGGAAGGGCTGTACTATCCGCTGACCAGCGGTTTTCGCCAGGCACTGAAAAAGAACGAGGAGGTAACCTTCCCCAGGGCGGTGGTCAAAAACGAAGGCGGCAGCCAGTTGGTGGACATCGCCTTTAATCCCTCCAGGAGCCGGAGGCCTTGCGGGGAACGGTGCTGGTAGTTTTCAATGACCGGAAATATGCGGCTGGTGATATGCCAGACAAGCCTACCAGCGGAGAAAACCTGTCCGGCAGCCAGCGGGAGGCTGAACTGGAGCGGGAGCTTACCCAGGTGCGCCAGATGTGGCAGGCGGCCAGTGCCGAAATGCAGCTGTCCCAGGAAGAACTTAAATCCAGCTATGAAGAATTGCAGTCCGGCAACGAGGAACTCCAGTCCACAAACGAGGAACTCCAGTCCACCAATGAAGAACTCACCACCAGTCAGGAAGAGATTCAATTCCTGAATGAAGAATTGAAGGCCCTCAATTATGAGTTGATAGTCAAATTGGAAGAGCTGGCCCAGGCCAACAACGACATGCGCAATCTCCTCGACAGCACCAATATCGCCACTTTGTTCCTGGACAACTGGCTATGCGTCAAGAGTTTCACCAAGCAAATGTCGGTGATATCCAAGTTGATCGGCAGCGATGTGGGCCGGCCGGTCACCGATATTGCCTCCCGCCTGTTTTACACTCAGATAACCGAGGATGTAAAAAGGGTCCTGGAGACACTGCATCTTATAGAGACCCCGATCGAGGCGGAAAATGGCGCCTGGTTCAACGTCCGGATCCAGCCTTACCGGACCCTGGAAAACAAAATAGACGGAGTGGTCATCACCTTCGTCGATATCACCAAGGCCAAAGAATTGGAGGCCCGGCTGCTGAATACCCAGGCTTTGCTGCAACAGAAATTATCCAATCAAGGCGATCAACTGACCTTGCCCCAGGGTCGGCTGGCCGGAGAAATAACTGCACGGCAGAGGGAAGCCGCAGCCGGCTGGGATCCTGACAGCAAGGAGTAACCGACCAATCATCCGTATCTAATTGCCTGGCCCGGCTATGCCCGAACCGTCAGGCCAGCCTGAATTACTGCCCGCCTATCCGGCCATACTAAAAAGAGTCCTTTATGCCGGAGGAGGGATAGTTTGGATATCACCAGAATAATCAGAAAAACACTGGGGGAACCGGACCGCCTGGATATCCAGGAGGCCTTCAACATCTACAACCTGCTGCGCGCCCAATATGTGAGTATCGAAACCGTGCAGCTGTTTATGAACTTCGTGCACGATGTCGATTGGGAGATCATTTTGGACCAATTCGGGCGGCACCTCCAAAAGCAGGTCTCAATCCTGGAGAAAATGAGCCAGAAGTTCGGCTTGATCATGCCCACCCGTCCGCCCCTGGACATCCGCATGGCCACCCGGATCAATGAAATCACCGACGATTACATTTACAAAAAGATATATCATGATCTGGTAGCCGAGTTGATAACGATGAGCCATGCGGTGCGTTCCACCAGCACCAACGATATGCTGCGCAACATAATTATCAAAGATTTGACCTCCCATCTGGCCGACTTCGACTCCCTTTACAAGTTTGGCAAGGAAAAGGGCTGGGAAGAGACCTATCCGGCTTACAAAACCACCCAGCCCCACCAGAAGGAACTGCTTTCCGCTTCCGAGGCGTTCCACATCTGGGACCATATCAATCTGCGCTATGAACAGGTCGAGCTGCTCGGGATCTTCGCCAATTTTGCCCACGATGTGGAATTCCGGGCCATACTGCAGCACGGAGCCTATATATTCGAGAAACAAGTCAAGGCCATTGAACAACTGGCCCTGAAACACAATGTCATGCTCCCCAACGAGCCAGGTCTGATGGCAATGTCGCCCATCGATCCCGAGACCATCAGAGACCAGTTTATGTACCGGATACTTTTGAATTGGGAACTAAATGCTCTGGATGCTCACGTCCGGGCCATAATCGAGACCATCCGCAACGACCCCCTGCGCAAGCAATGGAGCGAGATACTGGAAACGGAACTGGGTTATTACGACAACTTTTTGAAATACGGAAAAATGAAAGGCTGGGCTAGGGTGGTCCCCATTTACGGGGAGCCCGTGACCTAAATCCCTTTTTTGCTGGCCTTGTGTTCAAACTCCTGGTTAAGCCGCGTATTTTCGACATGGCCCATTGTGTATAATGTAAGAGCAAGCGGGAGTGTTTGCCAAAACCGTGGAGAGGGGCCAACCGGTTTGAGTATTGACAAGCAAGTGCAGCAGGCTTTTCAACGTCTGGATGATTTATATAAGAATACTGAGCCATCCCCAGAGGTGACCAACCGGCTGCTGGCCGAACTCAATGTAGCTTTGCATGAATTGCAGAGTGCGGCGGAAGAATTGAAGGCGCAAAACGAGGAAATTGTTGCCAACCGGCTGGTTCTGGAGGAAGAGCGGTGCCGTTACCAGGCATTGTTCGATTTCGCTCCCGATGCTTATTTGACTACCGACACTAAAGGCATCATCCTCGAAGCCAACCTGGCCGCCTCGGATCTTTTCAAGGTCAGCGAGGCTTTTTTAGTCGGCAGCCCGTTGACCGTATTCGTTCTCGGCGAGGAGCGCTCCGCTTTCCTGAACCGCTTACTGGAGCTTCAGTTCGGAGCGGCCGCAAAATCGGTTTGTTGGGAATGTACCATGATCGATGGGCAGCGTAAGCCGTTTCCGGTTTCCATGACGGTCGCGAGGATTATCTCCCCCCAGGCTCAACCCAAAGGGCTTCGCGGCCGGCTGAGGGATATCACCGAACTCAAGCGGCGGGAATTGGAAAAGGAGAAGCAAAAGGCCGATAAATTGGAGTCATTAGGAGTTCTAGCGGGAGGGATAGCGCACGATCTCAACAATTTCCTGACCATCATTCTGGGTAATTTATCTCTGGCCAGGATGTATATCGAAAGCGAACATCCGGCAGTGGAGTGGCTGCAAGAAATGGAAGAAGGGATTAATCAGACCCAGAACCTGACCTGGCAACTGCTCACTTTTGCCAAAGGCGGCAAGCCGCTCATCAAAGCTACTTCCATCTATGGATTGCTCGAGGAATCCACTGCCTTCGCCCTGAGCGGATCGGGGTGCAGCTGCGAATTATCCCTGGACCAGGGACTTCCGGCGGTGGATATAGACCGTGGTCAAATTACCCAGGCCATCACTAACCTGCTGATCAATGCCGACCAGGCTATGCCCCAGGGCGGTCATATCAAGATTAATGCTCATCTTCAGCGGGTCCGGAGTGGAACTATCGATTTGCCGCTGCAGCCCGGCGATTATGTAGCCCTGACCATAACTGATCAGGGACGTGGTATTCCCAGTTCCGACCTGGCCAAGATATTCGATCCCTATTTCTCTACCAAGGAACATGGCAGCGGATTGGGACTGACGGTATGCTTTTCGATAATGAAGAACCATGGCGGTCATATCGGGGTAACCTCCGTGGAAGGTGAAGGGACCAGTTTCACTATATATTTACCCGGCGCCGCTACCCAAGACGAGCCTTCGGTTTGTGAGGATAATCTACTCTTTGGAGACAGCAAAATACTTCTGATGGATGATGATAAAAGCGTACGTCAGACAGCCTGGGAGATGCTAACATTCCTGGGTTATGAAGCGGAGTTGGCGGTTGACGGACTGGAGGCCATCAAGCTGTATAAAAAGGCTCTCCAGTCGGGATCGCCCTTTAAAGCAGTCATTTGTGATCTGACGATTCGGGGCGGCATGGGCGGCAGGATGGCGGTAACGGAATTGCTTAAACTTGATCCCAACGTGAAAGCCATTGTGTCCAGTGGGTATTCTTCCGATGATGTGCTGGCCAACTATAAAGAATACGGATTTTGGGACGTCATCGCCAAGCCCTACCGGCTGCAGGAACTAGGCAACGTTTTGTTCCGGGTCACTTCCCAATGATTCGCGGACGAGACTCTTCACTACGTTCAGAGTGACAATCACAGCGCAGAGTGAAATGACAAGTGTCATCCTGAGCGGAGCGAAGCCTCGCGACGGAATCCTATTTTTCAATCGTCTTGAACCAACCCCCTTGCCCTCACGCCAAAAGGTCCCGTTTTTGGAAAGCCCCATAAGCCAAAGCGGCAAAAACCACGCTTACAACGATGGCCAGGACTACGAAGCGAGGTTCAAAAGTGCCTTGCATAACCGGAGCGATAGGGAAATATCGAAAAGGCGTCAGATATTGGAGAAAATCGATTTTCGGGTACAACTCGATCGCCGCCGATAGCAAGAACATGGCCAGGAACAAGGTGGCAGCAACAGGACCGGCCTTGTGGGGATTTTTAATCATCCCTGATGTCCCCACTCCGATGGCGGCAAACATCACCTGCAGTAAAAAAAGCGCCATCATCAAATAGCCGATCTGTTGGCTGATGGAGGGACCGAAATTGTATCTGGCTACAAAAAATAGAGAGGTCAGCAGGGTGGTCAGGTTAAATACTACCAGGTTGACCAGGACCGCGGCCAGCTTGGCTGTGATCACCCGGCTTCGGTCCACCGGTTTGACAAATAGAAAGTCGGCAGTTTTATCCAGTTGTTCCTTGGCGATAATGGCCGCGCCCAGCATTGAGGCATAAATACCGCCCAGCAGCAAAAAATACGGGGCAAATGCCCCATAGTAACCGGCGATGGTAGTCACATCCATCCGGTTCAGTTCCAAAATACCCTGCATCCCTTCCGGCAGTTGGCCGATAAGTTCTGCCACCCCCTGGCCAGCCCCGGCCACAGCGGGGTATTGGACCATTCCCATCCCTATCAGCAGGATCATGGCTCCACACCAGATGGTCAGCGACTTCAGATTGGCCCGCATTTCTCTGGCGACGATATTCATAAATATTTTCCCTCCTTGCCAGCTACACCGCCGGCATGTCCCGGCGCTGGTAAATGAATCCGGCCAGGGTCGCCACAGCAATGACGAGTATCATGTTGGTGAACAAGTATTTGGCCTGATAGCCCCCCGAAGCGATTATCCCGGCCAGGTCGAACCAGGCGAAGGGGGTAAGATAGGCCAGAGCGGAATCGGCCAGGGTTTGATTAAGCATCTGCACCACCCAAAAAGCAAAGACCGTGCCCAGAGCGATTGGCAGGACGTTTCTGATCCGCTTGATGATTACTGCCAGCAGCAGTCCCAGAGCCAGGAAAAACAATTGCACCAGCAGCATGGTCAGGTTGATCAGTAAAAAAACCTGGATATTGAAGTCCTGACCGGAAGTCAGCCGGGTGATTATAAAGGCCAGGGGAATATAAATGATATTTTGCAGCAGGATCAAGGTCGACACACTGGCGGCTTTGGCTGCGGCGATCACCGGGCGTCCCACCGGTTTGGAGAGCAGAAAGTCGGCGGTCCTGGCCCGGATCTCTTCCGATAGGCTTGATAAGCTGGACTTAAGCGCATAGATGGCTCCCACCAGCAGGATGTATATGAAAACATAACTATAGTAGCCCAGCACCGTACTGAGGTCCAGAGCCTGGAGTCCCAGGGCCCTTATAAGTTCGGGGGAGAACTGCCCCGTTATCTGGTTGAGGACGGCAGCATTTTGCGAGGTGGCGGGGAACATCAACATGAAGAAGAGCAGACCTAGAACCATACCTACGGTCCAATACAGCATAGCTGGCAGATTCATCTGAATTTCCCGGCGGCAGATATTCAATCTCAGGCCCCCTTTTCATAGTAATGCAGGACTATCTCCTCCAGAGAAGGTTCCTCCACCAGTAGGTTGCTTATCTGGCAATGGCACAGCTTGGCGATGACGCTGTTTATGTCGCCCTTGAAGATGAAGCTCGCCGCCTGCCCGCTGACCTTAAGATCGCTTATACCGGGTAGGTCGAAGTAGGCGGGCGGCACCGGTTCTCTAATCTCCACCTTGAATTTCTTGTAGTTGTTGTGCTGCATGGTATCGATGCCCTCGATCTGGACCATACGGCCGTCTCGGATGATCCCCACCCGGTGGCAGAGCTTTTGGACTTCGCTCAATATGTGGGAGGAAAACAGGACGGTGGCCCCTTGCCGGTTTTCGGCCCGGATAAGCTCGAAAAACTTGTGCTGCATGAGCGGGTCCAGGCCGCCGGTGGGCTCATCCAGAATGATCAGCCGGGGGCGGTGCAGCAGGCCCTGCACGATGCCTACCTTCTTCTTGTTGCCGTAGGAGAGGTCTTCGATGCGACGGGTGAGGTCCAGGTCCATTATCTCGGCCAGTTCACGCATGCGCCGGAGGTCGGGGTCAGGATAGAAACTGGCCGAATACCGGAGCAGGTCGATCACTTTCATATTATCGTAATAGAATACCTCGGACGGGAGGTAGCCGATATCCTTCCTGATCTCCGTTCCTTCTTTAATACAATCACGGCCGAATTTCCGGGCGGAGCCGCTGGTGGGATA
>JAAYJY010000050.1 GCA_012522705.1 Syntrophomonadaceae bacterium
GAAGACGAGATTCGAACTCGCGACCCTCGCCTTGGCAAGGCGATGCTCTACCACTGAGCCACTTCCGCGTATGGTGCCTCGGGGCGGACTTGAACCACCGACACGCGGATTTTCAGTCCGCTGCTCTACCAGCTGAGCTACCGAGGCGAGCAAGCTCGCTCCAAAATAAAATATGGCGAAGCCGATGGGATTTGAACCCACGCTCTCCGGCTTGACAGGCCGGCATGTTAACCGCTACACCACGGCTCCGCAACGAAGATTATTATATCATCAGGTTTAATACTAGTCAACCCGGTTTCACCCAGTTTGTTTGTCAAGCTGGAGGCTGGAGAATTGTATACTCATGATTATCCTTGGCCTTATGTTATACTGTTGAATATCATTTCAACAGGGGTGACTATCATGAAATATCTGCTTGTTTTAGCCGATGGCATGGCCGATTACAAGATATCCGGGTTGGGCGACCGCACCCCGCTGCAGGTGGCCCGAACCCCAAACATGGACCGCCTGGCCCCTTCGGCCGAGATCGGCCTGGTCCAGACCATTCCGGCTGGTTTCCCTCCGGGGAGCGACGTTGCCAATCTTTCGGTTATGGGTTATGCCCCGGAAAAATACTATACCGGCCGCTCGCCCCTGGAAGCGGTGAGCATGGGGGTGGAGCTGGGCCCCAATGATCTGGCTATCCGCTGCAACCTGGTCACCCTGTCAGCCGAGCCGGAATATGGTGACAAGAGCATGGTCGATTATTCCTCCGGGGAAATCTCCTCAGCCGAATCAGCGGTGCTGATCGCTGCCCTGAAGAAGGAGCTGGACAACGAAGAATTCAGCTTTCATGCCGGCATCAGCTACCGGAACCTTTTGATTTGGAAAAACGGGGCGGAAAAATCCTTGCGGCTGACTCCTCCCCATGATATATCGAGTCGCCAGGTGGGCGATTATCTGCCCCAAGGCGCGGACAGCAACGCTCTTATGGAACTAATGCGCAAGAGTGAGAGGATTCTGGCCCGACATCCGGTTAACCAAGAGCGCCGGTCCCGGGGGCTTAATCCCGCGACCTCTGCCTGGCTGTGGGGCCATGGCACCCGGCCTGCCCTGGACAGTTTCCAGGACAAATACGGCGTGCGGGGTTCGGTCGTATCGGCGGTGGATCTGGTGAAAGGCTTGGGCATTTGCGCCGGGCTTAGGCCGATCAAGGTGGAAGGGGCTACCGGAGCTATCATCACCAATTTTGCCGGTAAGGCCGAGGCAGCTTTGAATGAACTCAGGCAGGGACAGGATTTCGTCTATCTGCATATTGAATCCCCCGATGAGGCCGGACACCAGGGGGAATTGGAGAAAAAGATCTGGGCTATCGAGCAGGTGGATAAAGAGGTGGTGGGCCGGGTCATCGATGCCCTGGACCAGTTCGATGATATCAGGATCATGATCGCCCCCGACCACCCCACTCCGATAGCGGTGCGCACCCACACCAGCGAGCCGGTGCCGTTCCTTATCTATGATAAAAACCATCCCTATCCTTCGCCGGTGACTGGATACGACGAAGAGGGCGCGCTGGCGGGCAAACTATACGAAAGCGGCCCTCTGCTAATGGAGCGTTTCATAAAGGGCTAAATATTGGCTCCAATGACCGGACCTCTAAAGTGGGGACGAAATCCATAGTGGCAAACCGGCAAAAAAGCTCATAGCAAGGCAACAGGAAGGCCCGCGGCTGAGGCGTCTTGGGTTACATCGATTGAACGGGCCTTCCGTTATAACCCAGCTTATCAGCTTCTTATGACATTCTCGGGCCCGGGAACACGTCCAAGGCTGGTCTATTCTATCCAATCTTAAGATAATCCAGCACTACTTGGCCCATCTCCTGTTTGGGACACACCGTACGATGCATAATAGGCCTCTTTTCGATATCCCTTAATCCTGCCGGTATCGGCTGGCCCGTATACCCCTCCAAAACCCGGGCGATAGCGAATTCATCCCTACCCTGCAGCCGGTCCGTTCCCATTATCGCTTCAGCCACACTCTGAGAGAATTTATAGGGACTGGCGGTGGAGGCGATTATGGTTGTCGTCTGGTCCCTGCTGCTGCCCAGATATTGCTGGTAGACATTCACCCCCACCGCGGTATGGGTATCCAACAGGTAACCGTTGTTTTCCCAAACACTGCGGATGGTGGCCCTGGTCTCCTCATCGTTGGCATAACCGGCCCAGAAGATGGCCTGTATCTGTGTCATTACCTGATGATCCACTTCATAGCAGCCCCGGGTTTGCAGATCCCGCATCCAACCCGCCACCTTGCCGGCATCGTGTCCAATCACCTCGAACAGAAGCCGTTCCAGATTGGAGGAGATCAAGATATCCATCGAAGGTGAGATGGTGCGGGTGAAGTCCCGCTGGCGATCGTAAATCCCGCTATTGATGAAATCAGTCAGGACATAATTTATATTGGAAGCGCATATCAGGCGCTGGATGGGAATTCCCATTTCTCTTGCATAGTAGGCCGCCAGGATGTTGCCAAAGTTGCCGGTCGGCACCAACACATTTATTACTTCCCCGGCGCCGATATGACCACCTGCCAGCACGTCGACATAGGCAGATGTCTAGTTGACTATCTGGGGCGCGAATCGGCCCCAATTGATGGAATTGGCGGACGACAGCTTCATACCATGGTCTGCCAGCTTACCGATGAATTCAGGATCGGCGAATATCCTCTTGACTCCATTCTGGGCATCGTCGAAGTTGCCCTCCACCGCAGCTACCATTACATTTTTCCCGGTCTGGGTCACCATCTGCCGTTTTTGCACTTCGCTGACTCCATCCTGGGGGTAGAAAACCACGATCCTGATCCCGTCGACATCCTTGAATCCCTCCAGAGCAGCCTTGCCGGTATCCCCGGAGGTAGCCACCAGAACCACTATCTCGTCCTTCTCCCCGGTCTTGGCGGCACTGGTAGTCATGAGGTGGGGAAGGATCTGCAGGGCCATATCTTTGAAGGCACAGGTGGGACCATGCCATAGTTCCTGGACAAATACCCTGGCATCCAGCGGGACCAGCGGAGCTATACGGACATCATCAAAGCTTTCGGTATTATACGCCGCCTCCACACACCGGGCGATCTCCACAGGGCTGAAATCCTGCAGATACAGGCCCAGAATCTGCCGGGCCCGCTCCTGGTAGGTCATCCCGCCAAGGGAAGTCATGGTAGCAGCATCTATTCGGGGAACAGAGTCAGGCACAAAAAGGCCTCCATCGGGGGCTATTCCCATTTTGATGGCTTCAGCCGCGGATACCGGCCTGGTTTTCCCCCGGCTGCTGGAATACATCATTTGTTTTAACCTCCTCCACATCCAGTGCTTTAATTTCCCGGAATATTTTCTTATTCTACAACTAAAGACTATGCCTATAAAGCCCCGGTGCGGTAAAATTTCCTCAAACCCAATCGAATTTTGTATATGATATATTAAACAGCCCTTTAAGAATACTCAGAATTTTAGCACTGGGTGGGAGACATATGCCCCAACTTATTGCCCTTGTCTTAATAATAGTGGTAGTGAAATTGCTGTACGATTATTTCAAATCCGTCCCGGCCAAAGAAAAGCCGGCGCCGCGGGGCGATTTTATCGATATTAGCGAGAAATGGATCAATGCCGACCAAATGCCCTACAAGAAAAATGACTACCCCATGCCCAGCCGGGAACTCCTCATTTTTAAGGCTTTCCAAGAACTATTCCGGGGAAGTACCTATACCGTCTTTCCGCATGTGCCGCTGACCGACCTGTTGGTAGTCCCCACCGGCATCGAAAACCGCCAGGAGTACCTGCACCGAATCCGGGAACGGGTGGTTGATATGGTGATATACGATATGGAAGGCTTCAAACCAGTTGTGGTCATCAACCTCAAGTCGGCGGACAGCAATAAACGCCAGCAGATAAGCGACCAGTTTACTGAAAATGCTTTGAAAACCGCCGGTTACCAAGCCATGGCGGTGGATCTGAACGAACTCCCCGGGCAGGAAGAGATGACCTGGAAGCTGCGGGAAGTCGGGTTGAAATTATGAGTACCCGCGCTCTTTAGACCACTTGATGCTGCCTGGGAATGGGTCGGGTAAAATATTTCATGCATTAAAAAAAGCCCGGTGCGGAGCTGCACTATCGACCGGGCTTATTAAACGTCCCCCGTTGACGCTATTACCTGTTTCTAATTATTTCGGAACATGTTCACGAATATAGTGCAAAACCTCCTCAGGCGAAATGTCCAATACGACGGCAAATTCCTCCGTCAATTGTTTTTCAGCGGTATTCATTATGTCTTCATCAGTTTTGGTTAGCTTTTTCCCAATCATTGATCTCGCTTCTCTTTCCTGAGACAATGTCATAATAACTTTTATCAATTCTTCGTTTTTGCCCGACTTCAGAGCCGCCTTAAACTTCATGCTTCTCTGCCTGGTATCATCCGACCAAATGTTTTCTGTTGCCGGCATGGACTCTATTAATGACAATATATCATTTTTGGTTATGATGGGCCTCATCGACACATTGTTATTGCCGACGGGAACCTTAATGGTTAGATTATCATTGTTAAGGGGGTTTAACACATAGTATTGGATCTCATTATTACTAATCTCATCCTTGGCAATATCCGTAATCTGGCAAACTCCGGTCATGCCGTACACAATATAGTCATTCACTTTAAACATAGATATCCTCCTTACTAAGGACTTTAGAGCCAAGCCCCAATAAACACAAGAAAACAAAAAGCAGCTCCGACAACCGTGATTAGCGCCGCCGAAACTACATTTCCTCCTAACATGTATCAAAAAAAAGGATTTTAATGAAATAGCCGTTGTCAAAAATGGTATACTAATATGTTTACTGTCCTATATAGTATACCATACTATGGCCCATTTCCCTAATGTCCGATACTGAACCATTGTTATGCGGGCCTTTTGCGGTCCTGTGAGCCGGGGAAATCGAGCCCTCTGCGTCCCTGTCGGAAAGACGGGCCATGCCCATAATTTAAAAACCGTACCATGCGAAAGGCCCTCCCGGGTTGCTCCGGGAGGGCCTTTCTTCAGCCATGTCAGGCTCTATTTGAATATCGTGAACTTCAACCACCGTTTGGTTGGATTGGCTGCCTTTTTAACCAGATCATAATTACCGACGGTGCTACGCTATAAGCTTTTCCATTATCATAATCCCTACTGCGATTGATTAAATCTTTGGCAAACTGGTTGAATTAAAAAAGACCCGGCTATCAACCGGATCTCCCTAAAACCATAAACATGGTCGGAGTGACTGGACTTGAACCAGCGGCCTCTACGTCCCCAACGTAGCGCTCATACCAAACTGAGCTACACCCCGACGCAAAGAATATTCTATATCACAATCGATTCTTCGTCAAGCTTCATTGGTGGTGTTGATAGGCAGGGATTTGTTTCAGTCGTTACTCAAATATTCATGATTGATTCCGGCTATTTTATCAACGGGCACCACGAAAGCTATACCTTTGCCGGGTTTGCATAACTGGCCTTTATTAAGAATAGTTTCCAATACCGTCTGGGTCTTGGCTTTCGGTATCAAGGTCAAAACGATTTCCTTCTCCGGCTCAATGGTTATGCCGAACAGCTTGGCTTTTTCATGTATTCCGGTACCCCGTCCCATGAGTATGGTGCCACCCTCAGCGCCCGCTTTCTTGGTGAACTCTACAATCTTTTCTGCCTTGCCCTTATTCACAATGGTAACTATCAAATCATATGCTATGCCGTCCATTGCACAACCCCCTTAGTCATTACCACTTTCTGAAGGCAACACTTCATCATCGTCTTCCAAGTCTTTGTAAAGTCTATCATAGAGAAATCCCAATGTTAATACGGTCAGAATAGGTACTACAGTTACTAAAGCGATAAGCCCGAAGCCTTCCTGAACCGGATCCCGGCCCTCTATCCCTATGGCTGCTCCTATGGCCATAGCCATTATCAGGGAGACCGTCATGGGCCCGGTGGCGACCCCGCCTGAATCAAATGCAACCGCTATAAATGTCTCATTGGTGTATTGCATCAAGAAAAATGCCAGCAAATATCCGGGAATCAATATATAGACCAGGGGAATCCCATAAAGGATGCGAACCATCGCCAGAGCAACGGAGAGCGCTACCCCCATCGATATACTGTAAAGCATAATCTTCTGCGGAATATAACCGCCTGAAGCCTTTTCCACCTGCTCGTTCAGAACCCGCACCGTGGGCTCAGCCAGAATGACCACAAAGCCCATCAGAAGACCGACCGGGATTAGTATCCAATTATGGGACAAGGCACCTAATGCAGCCCCTATTTTTTGGCCTATCGGTATGAAAGCGCCATATACACCCTGTAAAAACAGAGCTATACCAATAAAGGTAAGAAAATAACCTTTTACGATGTTTGCGAATTCTTCTCGCTCCAGATGAAAAACAAACTTTTGGAAAAGGCAGACAATAATGAAAATAGGGCTCAAAGCAATAGCTACTTCTTCTAAGATGATTTCGAAACCATTGAAAAAACTTAGTATCACCTTCCAAACATCACCCCCAGCAACATGACTGCCAGAATGGGGCCTACTGAAGCAAGGCCAACAAACCCGAAACTGGACCTTCTGCCCCCGAATCCACTGGCGACACCCACCCCCAAAGCCACAATAAAAGGAACCACAATAGGCCCGGTAGTTACACCACCTGAATCCAGCGCCACCGGCACGAAACTTGATGGGGTAAAAAACGCCAAGGTAAAAACGGTCACATAACTGCCCATTAAGACATATTTGATTGGAATATCTTTAATGAGCCTGAATAGAGCCAGGGCTATAAAAAAAGCAACCCCGAAAGCAACCGCCAGTATCAGTATTATCTTGGGCACCGCACCATTGGAAACCTGGTCCACCTGAGTGGCTAAAATCTGCACATCCGGTTCGGCAACCGTGATAGCAAAACCCAATAAGCCCCCGATAAGCAAAACACGTCCTATTTTCCCGGTCTTGGGCAGATAATCACCGATCATCTCTCCAATGGGGACAACCCCTATATTTGTCCCCAGAAAAAACAAAAACAACCCTGCACCAACAAAAAGGGAGCCGAGCAAGAACTGCGCCACATCAGCCCAAGGGAATTTCATCAGTACTTGAATTAACAAGATGACCAATGTAATAGGGATTACCGAATAAAGGACTTCAAGGAGCAATTCTTTGATGCTGCCCATACATGACCTCCCTTGCCAGTGGGAATTGGAATGTTAAGTAGCTGTAGTTTAAAATATAATACTATGCCATAATTATTGGCAAGCAATGCACAAATTCGCAAAACGGTTACTGGAGGACTGGCCGGTGCCCCCTGTGATTGCCTGAAACGCCAAGCCTCGACTTACTTTATTATCATCACCGATGTTTTGCTGTGAGACGATACTCGTTGGGAAACGCTGCCCATCAGGAAACCGGTAGCGGCAGTTCTTCCGATGTGTCCCATTATTATCAAATCCATACTGTTGTCCTGGGCATACTTAATAATCTCCTTGGCCGGATTCCCGCTCAGCATCTCCGCAAAGAACTCCACTCTTTTCTCCCGGGCTAAATCCCGGCATCGGTCCAGGACCTCCTGAAAGGAGCCGGTCCAGGCGTAGATGGCCTCCGTCATCAAAGGAGTCGGGGCATCGCCAACATCTATATCACTTAGCAGTGAATAGTTTATGACCGCTACCGCAAATAGCTGGGCCTGATAGACCTGGGCCAGTTCTACCGCCCGGGCCATCACCCGGTCGGCAATCTTGGAATTGTCCAGGGCGACCATTACCTTTTTGATCATTATCAATTCCCTCCCCCTTATTGCTTCCCCATGTTCCCCGCGATCCCAAAATCCTTCTACGTATATCTTATAGGATTTTCTCTCATGCTGAAACCCCAACCCAACCAGGTACTAACTAAGTCCAAAGCTACACCGCTGACAGCTTATCCAAGTAAAAAAGGGCAACTGGCTGTTCTCAGCCAGTTGCCCTCCCAGAAACATGGACATATTTTTTGTCAGACATATAGAAACGAATTTCTCACAACATTTTGCCGCTTCGAGAATCTGCTAGCCCTGCCCACTTCGCAGCCGGGCTTAACGTTGCCCCTTGTCAAGTTATTTGGAGATATGATCAAGGATAAAGGGAACAACTGCTTCCGGTTCCATGTTCAAGGCTATCGCAAACTCTTCGTTTAGGTGCTTTTCAGCGGCATTCATGATGTCTTCGTCCGTTTTAGATAGTTTCTTGCCAACTAAAGACCTTTCTTCTTTCTCTAGATACAAGGTCCGAATAATCCTTATCAACTCTTCATTTTTCCCTGATTTAAGAGCAGCCTTGAAGTTAGAATTTCTTTGCCGGTCATCATCCAGCCAGACGGTTTCTGTTTTCGGCATAGATGCCATCAATGACATTATGTCCTTTTTGGTAATTATGGGCCTCATCCTGACATTTTGCTCGTCTACCGGAACCTTAATAGTCAGATTATCATTACTGACTGGTTGTAATACGTAGTATTCGGTGTCATTATTACTGATCTCGTCCTTGGCGATATCGGTAATTCTGCATACCCCGGTCAAACCGTAGACAATATAATCGTTCACTTCAAACATGGAATCCCCCTTGCATATGACTCTCTATTCCATTCTGCGGCTGGATACGGAACACAAAAAAGCAGTTTCGATGACCGGGTCAGCGGCGCCGAAACTACATTTCCTGCTAGGATTATTATACCATAAAATCTAGATCAGGACGAATATTGAATCCCTTGAAGAAGATAACAAGGGATTCAATATTCCGGACCAATAACGAGAACCCGTTTTTATTTAGGCTTGGTAATTTGCATGGTCCATTCATCGGGGTTTTCCGTGCTAAAATTCACCTGACAGCCTTGGGACAGGGCAAACTTGGTCACGTTTTCTTTGGATACATTGCCAGAGCCAATGACCTCTAGCTCTCCACTGCTCTTAGCCAAGGCTTTTTGGGTCTTCAGGACCGGAATTGGGCAGCTCAGCCCCCGTACATCGATAGTGTCCATCTATGCTTCCACCTCCCTGTACAGCCACCCGAGCAGACTTAAGATAACGATCCCGGCGAGCACTCCGATCTCGCCGTATGTGGTTGTCCCGGCTCCGCTGGAAGCCATCAAGAAATTGTGCGAGATAGCAGCCCCGGCCACCATCCCTAAGACGGCGACAGCAGCATCCATATCACCTTCGCTGCTAAGCACCAGCTGCCGCAAGGGGCAGCCTCCCAAAAGGACTGCGGCCTGTCCTACCAGGAACAATCCCAGGAAGTTGAAGATGTGGTTGGTATGGGCGATAGGTTGATCGGCAAAACCGAGATTAAATTTGCCCAGGGCCAGATTCAAAACGAAAACCGCTACTAAGATGCCGCCATAAGCGAGCAACATCCCTTTAGCGCCGACCAGGAAAAAATCACGAAACCCTCCGCTTAAACACAGACGCGCCTTCTGGGCCAGAAAACCTACCACCAAGCCAGCTCCCAAAGCGATCAGAATGGGCGCATGCATACTGCCTGGCCCGGACGTACTGAAAAACAAAGGCCCGCCCGCTTTAGGATTGATACTGAAACCGGCCACCAACAAGCCCAACAGCCCCAATATTACGACAATATACACATACCCTCCCGCCTGGCTGTTGGTCTCAGGTCTGGCGGCGCCCAAATCGAAGCCTCTTTTTAAGAAAAAGATGCCCCACAGAATGCCGACGATAAAACCTGCTAAACCGACCACGGCATTAAGGTCCCCGCCCCCGATACGGATCATATCCCGCAAGGGACATCCCAAGAATACCAGCGCACCGATCATCATGAACACACCCATTAAGAACCGCACCATGACCGATGAGCCTCCCCGGGCTTTAAACTCTTTGCCCAAGAACGCTGCCCCGAATGCCCCTATCGACAGGCCCAGAATTTCCGGGCGTACGTATTGGACCACATCGGCGCGATGGAATCCCAGCCCCCCGGCCATGTCCCGCAGAAAGCAGGCAATGCAGAATCCCATGTTGGCTGGATTGCCTTTGGTCACGAGGTATACTGCCAACACTCCTATGGTTAACCCCACAAACGCCAAAAACCAGTTTTCCTTGTTCTTCAAAACCACCCCTCCTTCTATTCCCCATCTTCATTAATAATATGTATTCTGTTTATTATATTCGACACATTTTTCTCTACTCCTGCATTGTTATTCTAACCTTTGGTTATATCCCGTTTGGATCGTGGTGTCGGCATAAACGCTAAATTAAGCCCCTCGGACCAGGCGCCTGTTCAAAGAAGTACGTATCGTTAAAAAAATTAACGGCTACAAAAATAAAAAGAGCATGCCGCTCTCTTTATTGTCACATTTTCATTTATCCTCTAAAACTGTATCACCAGCAGTTACTTCATCTGATCTTGCTTCCTTATTCTCCTTGATCCAGATGGAAGGCAACGTGCAAGGCCCTGACTGCATCCTCGATTCGGTCCTCATCGATTATGCAGCTTATCTTGATCTCCGAGGTGCTGATCATATGGATATTGATGTCCTGGCGGGCCAGGGCGTCAAACATGGCCGCGGCCACTCCCCGATTGCTCTGCATCCCCGCACCCACTATGGATACCTTAGCCACTTCGGTGCTGTAGGACATTCCTGACGCTCCGATTTTGATCACGATCTCGTTGACCACTTGACGAGCTTTGTTGAATTCGCTCCTCTCGATGGTAAAAGCGATGTCATTACGGTCGTCGCGCATGGCGCTCTGGATAACCATGTCGACATTTATGCGATGGTCGGCCAGGATTTTAAAAATTATACTGGCCACCCCAGGCTGATCCGGCACATCGAACAAGGCTATCCTGGCTACATTTGTATCATGGGCAATTCCGCTAACTACTCTATGTTCTTCCATTTCCGCAACCTCCGTAATCAAAGTACC
Organism: Syntrophomonadaceae bacterium; assembly: GCA_012522705.1. Classification (GTDB taxonomy): domain Bacteria; phylum Bacillota; class Syntrophomonadia; order Syntrophomonadales; family Syntrophomonadaceae; genus PHAA01. The sequence goes on from JAAYJY010000050.1 coordinate 10,956, forward strand.
CGGATTATTGTTGAAGCTGTTCCTGACTTCTACATCCACGTGATAAAGCATGGCAAATTCAACTGCCCGAGGCTGCAAGACCAGTGCCCCCAAACTGGCTAGTTCCAGCATCTCCTCGTAGGATAGCAGCGATATCTGGCGGGCGTTCTCAACTATGCGGGGGTCAGCCGTATATACCCCATCTACATCGGAAAATATTATGCAATGGTCCGCCGCAAGACTTGCGGCCAAGGCCACCGCAGTCGTGTCGGAGCCACCTCTTCCCAGGGTTGTGATATCAGCATCGGGAGAGATTCCCTGGAATCCAGCAATTATTACTACCTCGCCCTGAGCAAGTTCCTTCTTGATACGGCTGGTATCCAGATTCATGATTCGGGCCTTGCCATACTGGCTGTCAGATTCAATGCCAGCCTGCCAACCGGTCAATGAAACCGCTGGACAGTTAATATTGGCAAGGGTCATGGCCAGCAAGGCCGCTGACTGTTGCTCGCCGGTAGCCAACAACATATCCAGTTCCCGCTCGGGCAGTTCGTTGCCAATATTCCAAGCCATCTCCAGCAGATCATCGGTAGTATCTCCCATGGCCGACACCACCACCACTAGGCTGTGCCCCTGATCCTTAACGGCCGCAATGCGATGGGCCACGCTGCGTATCTTTTCCAATGAGCCCACCGAAGTTCCCCCAAATTTGGTCACCCACAAAGACAATTTCGTTCACTCCTTTATTCTTCAACACCCTCAAGTCTTATAACATTGTTGATTTGGGCCACGATATCCATTCCTTTCAGGGTCTGGAGCGAATCCTGCAGGTATTTTTCCTTGACGGTATGGGTTATCAGTTTCAATTCAGCCTTTTCAGCACTGCTGGATTTCTGAATCACACTGGCGATGCTGACCTGGTTGGCTCCGAACACTCCCGCTATGCCGGCTAAAACCCCGGGCCGATCAGTAACATTCATCCGGACATAGTATTGAGCGCGCAACTCGCCTATAGGAAGTATCTCCTTCTCCTCGTAGCAGGTGCAGCCTATCCTAGTGATTGTCTGGAAGGCCATGTTGCGCCCGATCTCGATAATATCCCCCACCACTGCGCTGGCGGTGGGCATCTGCCCGGCCCCCCGGCCGAAATGCATCACCTCACCAACCGCATTGCCACGCACGAAGACGGCGTTGAAAACTCCATTGACGCTGGCCAGGGGGTGCCCCGCCGGGAGAAAGGCCGGGTGTACCCGCGCCTGTATCTTGCCCTCGGTTTCTTTGGCTATGGCCAGGAGCTTGATTACGAATCCAAGTTCAAGGGCATACAGGATGTCTTTGGCGGTTATGGAGGTAATGCCTTCAACATAGACATCGTCCAGAGTAACCCGGCTGTTGAAAGCTATAGAGGATAAGATGGCTATTTTCCGGGCAGCGTCCAAACCTCCTATATCGGCGGTGGGATCGGATTCAGCATAGCCCAGTTGCTGGGCTTCCCGCAGCACTTCCCCAAAATCGCGGCCTTCCTGGCTCATTTTGGTGAGGATGTAATTGGTGGTGCCGTTCAGGATGCCGATTACTTCCTGGATCTTGTTGCCGGCCAGGGACTGCTTTAGGGGATAGATGATAGGAATACCCCCGCCCACACTGGCTTCAAAATAGAAATCCACCCCGTTTCTGGCGGCAGCGGTAAAAACTTCTTCACCATGTTCGGCGATCAGATCCTTATTGGCTGTCACCACATGTTTGCCTTTTTCCATGGCAGCAGTAATGAAACTTAAGGCTGGCTCGATCCCCCCTATTAGTTCCACTACTATGTCTATGGACTCATCATTGATTATCTCATCAATGCTATCCACGATCATATTATCAGCGATACCTAACTGGCGGCATTTTTGCCGGTCCCGTTCCAGCACCTTGCTCAAGACCACTTCGGAACCGGTCTTGGCCTCAATGGCGGCACGGTTTTCCTGCAACAGCAGGACGACACCCGACCCTACAGTCCCGCATCCTAACAAGCCTATCTTTATCATATAATTACCTCCTGATTCCGACATTATAGCACTTGCATTTCATGGTGAGCAAGATAGTCGGGCTGGGAATGGTTTCTCAGGTAGGTTCCTGTCTATGTCCTCCCCATAAAAAACAACCCCGGTGACCATAAGTGTTTCCCGGAGTTGTATCCCGTCTCTACAGGCTTGGCCAGAATAGCTATCCGTTTGGTGATTCCAGATCCAATCTTTAAGAAACCTAGTGGGGTTTTGCCTATTATGATAGTGGATGATAGGAGAATCATCTCTGTCCTGACGCAAAAGGGACGTTATCTGCCTGGGTTCAGATACGTCCCTTTAAGATCTGACCGGTTGTTATATGATTATGCAGATAAGGCCTCCACTGCCTTCGTTGACGATCCTCTGCAGGGTGTCCTGCAGTTTTACCTGGGCGTTTTCCGGCATACGGTGAAGTTTGTTTTGGATCCCCTCGCGGACCAGGTCGTGCAGGGATTTGCCGAATATGTTGGACTCCCATATCTTGGTGGGATTTTCCTCAAATTCATCCAGCATATAGCGAACCAGTTCCTCAGTCTGTTTTTCAGTACCAATTATGGGTGTTATCTCGGTAGTTATATCAGCCTTGATAATATGCAGTGACGGAGCCTTGGCTTTAAGTTTGACCCCGAACCGGCTGCCATGCCTGATCAATTCCGGTTCTTCCAGGATCATCTCCTCCAGCCGCGGGGTTACTACCCCGTAGCCAGCCTCCTGCACCTCAGCCAAGGCCGGAGCAATTTTGTCATATTCGTTTTTGGCAAAACTCAGATCTTTCATGATGCGGATTATATCTTGATTGCCCTCAACTGTGAATCCGCTCACATCACTCAGAGATGTGTAGAATAGTTCATCCGGTACGGTGACATCGATGGCGGCGGTGCCGCTGCCCAGATTCATCTCTTCCAGGCTAACGAAACTGACGTTTTCTATATCGGATAGCTTCTCGATGGCTTTGTCGATGTCGCGCACCTTCTGAATTTCCCTCAGGATATCGCGGATTGCTTCCTCCAGGTTTGCCCGCAGCCAGTATTCTTCATCCAGTTCATCCACCCATAATGGCAGTTTGATATTGACCTCCTGGACCGGGAATTCATACAGGACTTCTTCAAGTATGCTGAGTATCTGTTCCGAACTTGCATTGGCTGCATCCACCGGGATGATAGTGGCTTCGTACTTCAAGCTCAGTTCATCGACTAGGGCCAGGGTCTCTTTGTCGAAAGGATTAACCGAGTTCAGAAGTACCACAAAGGGTTTGTTGATTTCTTTCAGCTCGCGGATGACTCTTTCTTCCGCATCAATGTAATTGGCGCGGGGGATATCGCTGATGCTCCCATCGGTGATCATTACGATACCTATGGTGGAATGGTCGGTAATTACCTTCCTGGTCCCTATCTCGGCCGCTTCTTCGAAGGGAACCTCGTAGTCAAACCAGGGAGTCTTTACCATGCGAGGTTCTTCATCTTCTTCGTAGCCAAGCGCACCTTCCACCGCATAACCGACACAATCAATCAGGCGGACCTTCAATGATATGCCATTCTTGGTGAAAATCTCTACGGCTTCGTTAGGCACAAACTTTGGTTCGGTCGTGGTGATGGTCTTGCCAGCGCCGCTTTGGGGCAATTCATCTTTGGCACGTTCCCGCTCATAGAGGTCCTGGATGTTGGGCAGCACCATAAGATCCATAAACCTTTTTACAAACGTTGATTTGCCTGTTCTGACCGGGCCAACTACTCCTAAGTAGATGTCTCCCCCCGTTCTTTCAGCGATGTCGTCTAAAATGTTGTTTCCTTCCACTTTTCTTTCTCCCTCCCTTGGATTTCGACTTTGTATTCGGCTCCTCCCTCCGAATCAGGGTTGCCTTACAAATGGGCAGTCGGTTATAACACTATAAATATATTGAGAGGGATTCGGTATTATAACCAGAAAAGAAAAAAAGTGTGATTCTTACCACACTTCTTGCCAGGACTTCCCCCTTTTATATAGGATATCTTATTCGGGCCATGTTATTGCTTTCTTCCTCACTGCCAATCTGTGGAAAACCCGCCGATATCTTCGGACTCATTCTTTCTCTGCCGCTGCATAAGGTACAGGACCGCTTCCCGGGGATCGCGATTTTCGTATAATACCTGATAACAGGCCCGGGTGATGGGCATCTCGATATCTCTCTCCATGGCCATCTTGTGTACTATCCGGCAGGTCGACGCACCCTCTACCACCATACCTATCTGCTCCAGAGTCTGTTCCAGGCTAAGTCCCTGGCCAATCAATTCCCCGGCGCGACGATTGCGGGAATGGCGGCTTCCGCAGGTGACCACCAAGTCGCCCAGTCCGCTCAAGCCGACAAAAGTGATGGTTTGGCCACCCAGGGATTCTCCCATCCTGATGATCTCGGTCAATGCACGGGTCATCAGAGCCGCCATGGTATTATCACCATAACCCAGTCCATAAGCTACGCCGGTAGCGAGGGCGATTACATTCTTCAATGCTCCCCCCAACTCTACCCCGGCCACGTCAGGGTTGGTATAGACGCGGAAACTCGGGGACATAAACAAGTCCTGCGCCAAAGAAGCGGTTTGTTTGCAACTGGATGCCACCGTAACCGCGGTGGGGATGGCCCGGCCTACCTCTTCAGCATGACTGGGGCCGGAAAGGACCGCATAACGCTTGCTTATTTCCGGGCCCAGCACGTCGGCGGCTACCTGACCCATCCGCATCCCGGTAGCTATCTCCAGTCCTTTGGCGGTATTGACCACATATGTATCCGGGTTAAGGTATTGTTTGGCTTGCACCAATACCGCCCGCATAGCTTGGGATGGCACCGACAGGACCACCCATTCTGCCCCGGTAATGGCTTCCTCCATGTCAGCGGTGGGTTTAACCGTATCGGGCACCACTACCCCAGGCAGGAAGCGCCGGTTCTCTTGGAAGGATGATATCTGTTCCACCCCATCTTCTGCCCGGCCCCACAAAGCTACCCGGTATTCATTTTTGCCCAGCACAGTGGAGAGGGCTGTCCCCCAGCTGCCCGCCCCCAAAACGCATATCTTTCTCATCTCTATGCCTCACTCGTCCACTTCATCATAATGCTTTCTCACTCACCTTGGCCTCGGTTCCTTGGCGAAGCCGCTCGATATTGCTGCGGTGGCGGTAAACGACGATTACGGCTATTATAACCGCCATCACTACATACTGCCAGGGCTGATCAGTCAAAAGGACCAGGAATGGGAATGCCAGGGCCGTACTGACCGAGGCCAGGGATACATAGCGGCTCACCCCTACCACTGTGAAAAAGATCAGAGCTGCCAGCAATCCCACCAAGGGAAACAGCATAAATATCACCCCGGCCGCGGTAGCTACCCCCTTGCCGCCCCGGAAACGAAGAAAAATCGGCCAGCAATGACCCACCACTACCGCCACCGAGCAGACCGCTGCCAGACCCGGACCGCCAAAATAACTTCCCCACCAGGCAGCCAGAAGCCCTTTGACCAGATCCCCTGCCAATGAAGCGATGGCCACCTTGGTCCCCACCGAGCGCAAAACGTTGGTAGCCCCGATGTTACCTGTCCCTTTGGTGCGTATATCGACCCCACCCAGAAAACGGCTGAAGATGTAAGAAAAAGGAATGGACCCAACCAGGTATGATAATAAGACCAGCAGAAGCTCCACTTCTGTCATCAACTCTCCCAACC
>JAAYJY010000051.1 GCA_012522705.1 Syntrophomonadaceae bacterium
CTGCTTCCGATGCCATGCAGAGGGCTGCAAATCCCATAACCATTATTAAGGATAAAAGGAGGCCTGATAGGTAAACCGATTTGTTCCTCTTCACGGATATGTTACCTCCAATCTCTGTGTTGCTAAAGTAAGATAGGACGATAGGGCTTAGATCCATTGATAACTTCGTCTGCCCCATCGCCCTCCAGTAAAGCTGACTTCTTAAACTGTCTTTCTTCCTTGATTATGTTCCTTGACTAGGCAGTCATTTTTCCTACCAACATGAAAGCAATCAGTAGACCATAAATAGTCAAGGTTTCAATGAAGGCCAGGGTGATGAACAACAAGGTTCTGATATCTCCACCTACTTCAGGCTGTCTGGCGATAGATTCGATAGCTTTGCCACCGACAAGACCCATACCAACACCGCCACCAAGACCGGCAATAGATACAGCTACCCCAGCTCCTACTGCTATAATACCCATTCTTTTCCCCCCTTTCCTGACGCAATGCACTATACATTGGCAAAAATCATATGGTTAATTTTAATGACCCGCAGATGTAGCCGCACCGATATAGCTGGCTGATAACAAGGTAAACACGATCGCTTGTATGGCACCCAGCAACACACTCAATCCCATCAACGCACTTGGCACGACAAACGGCGCCATGAACAATAGGTAGGCGATAATCATTTCTTCACCAAATATATTGCCGAATAGACGGACGGTGAGGGACAGGGGGTGCGCTATTTCCTCGATAAGATTAAGCGGTAGAAATGCGGCATTAGGTTTGACAAAATGCCCTAGATAGCCTGCGCCGTGTGAGGAAAAACCTCCGATGTGAACTGCAAAGAATGTGACCAGCGCCAAGGCTGCGGTAACGTTCCAGTTACTGGTGGGGGGTTGGAACCCTTCTATGTGAGCTGCTCCCGGGATCAAACCACTATAGTTACTGATTAATATAAATAGGAAAAACGTCGACAGTAAGGGTGCATATTTCTTGGCCGTGTGTTCATCATCCATAACCTGTGTAAAAAAGTCGTATGTAAATGTAACGACCATCTCAACTACGTTCTGCCCCCCAGACGGGACCAACTTCATGGAGCGGGTGCCCAGGTAAGCTCCGATGACCAGAATTGCAATGATTGCCCATTCAGTTACGACCAAATGATCTACCGGAATAGGGCCCAAATGAAAGAGTACACCATCCCACATACCAAATATCATCTTTTTCCCCCCTTTCTTGATTAAAGATTTTATTCTAGGTTTTGCTGGTCAACCCTCCGTGACCAGAGTCAAAACTTCAAATCTTGATCGGTTCACTGCTTATTTCTTACCAGGTTCCTGATGCTCCTCGTTTGCTTCCCGATCTCGTTCCATCATCCGGTCCCACAGTATCTTCATGGCAGTGGCAGCGCCCAATAGGAATCCCAAAATGGTTAATAGGTTGCCGGTCTGAAATCTTGCGTCCAGCCACCGCCCCCCAAACAGTCCAATGGCTATCACTGCTGCCACCGAGGTGCCCAAGTTAAGGGCCATCGTCAGAGATTTGGCCCAGTTTTGTTTTTTTGGTGCCATCTCAACCATCCTCTTCAGGGGCCCAATCGCTTGACCTGCATCCCCTGATACCATTTCTACATCATTGGGGAAAATCCTTTTTATAAAGCAAAAATATTATATCTTTTCAATCCTGATTATGCTCGGATAACCACAGTGTCCCTCGCCGCAGGCTTGAGACGGCTGGCTGATCCAAATGCGGCTTTGGCTTGTTAAAAAAGACACAATTCACTTTATTCGCCAAGATTTTTAAAAACCCTTTTCCCGGCAACAATTTTCCTGAATTTTTCACAGGCTGGTCAGATACCCCTTGCGGAACAGCTTTTCCACATGCCTTTGGACCATGGCATCGATATCGATCCCGAACTGATCCTCCATCACAAACATCATGGTAACTGCTGTTTGAGCAACGTCCAGCAGTTCCTTGGCAATCTCCTCGACCACGACGGTCTCGTCCAGCTTGATCTCCTCACCGCTTAGGCCCCGGTATTTTCCTATGCATTGGGCTAGTTCACCGGCTTCCTCCATTAGCTTTAGGGCGGTTGATTCGAGGGTAGGATTGAGTTGATTCAAGCGAGGCAATGATAAACTTTTCGTATCCACTTCTGTTTAACTCCCTGATGAAGGCATTTCGACTAGTACTATTCCTGCCTCCCGCATAAATTGCAGAGCCAAGTCGTCCTCGAAATTGCCCCTATGTACTACCCGGATCACACCTGCATTGATAAGCATCCGGGCACATATGATGCATGGCTGATTAGTACAGTATAAAACCGTGTCTTGAGTTGATACGCCATAATAGGCGGCATTGATAATGGCGTTCTGTTCAGCATGCACACCACGGCATAGCTCATACCTATGCCCCGATGGGATTCCCATTTGCTCGCGCATGCACCCCATATCCAGACAATGGGCCAGCCCTCTAGGGGCCCCATTATATCCGGTTGCGATAATTCGTTCCTTGCTCACCAGAACTGCACCCACACGGCGGCGCAGGCAAGTTGAGCGACTGGCTATCATAGCAGCCAGCTCAAGAAAGTATTCATCCCAAGAAGGTCTTGTACAATTTATAAAAGTTGTTGCCATAATATGAACACAATCCTAATACAGCGGATATTTTACACAAAGACGATCCACTACTGCCCTGGCCTGAGCCTGCTGCTCTTCTGATTGAGGATTATCCATAGCCAGGGCAATCGCCCGGGCAATCTCGACCATGTCCTTGCTGCACAGACCGCGGGTCGTTACCGCCGGAGTTCCTATCCGGATTCCGCTGGTGATGGTGGGTTTTTCCGGGTCAAAAGGAATACCGTTCTTATTAACCGTAATATTTATGGATTCCAGAATGGCTTCCGCCTCTTTCCCATTCAACCCCTTGGTCCGAACATCTACCAGCATCAAGTGGTTATCTGTGCCGCCGGATACCAGACGTAACCCGTTTTGGACCAGGCCGGCAGCCAGCACGCGGGCATTTTCTACTATTTGCTGCTGATACAGCTTAAACTCGGGCTGGGAAGCCTCGTGGAAACAGACCGCCTTGGCTGCAATTACATGCATCAGCGGGCCACCCTGGATTCCTGGAAAAACAGCCTTGTCGATCTTGGTAGCCCACTCTTGGCGGCACATTATCAGACCACCCCGTGGTCCCCGCAGAGTCTTGTGGGTGGTAGTCGTTACGAAATGAGCGTATGGTATCGGACTGGGGTGCATTCCCCCTACAACCAGCCCTGCAATATGGGCCATATCCACCATTAGTAAAGCCCCAATTTCATCGGCTATCTCCCTGAACCGTTTAAAGTCGATGGTTCGGGGGTAGGCACTGGCGCCTGCTACGATCAGCTTTGGTTTCGTCTGTAGGGCAACTTTACGAAGTTGGTCATAGTCGATCTTCTCCGTTTGAGGATCTACCCCATATTCGAAAAAGTTAAAATATTTGCCGGAGAGGTTGACCTTGCTGCCGTGGGTAAGGTGACCCCCATGGCTAAGATTCATGCCCAGGACAACATCCCCTGGCTGCAGCACAGCGAAATAGACCGCCGTATTAGCCTGCGCCCCTGAATGGGGCTGAACGTTTGCGTGTTCGGCCCCAAAGAGCGCTTTGGCCCTTTCTATGGCCAGCGTTTCAGCCACATCCACGAACTCACAGCCACCATAATACCTTTTACCAGGATAACCTTCCGCGTATTTGTTGGTCAACACCGATCCTTGGGCAGCCATTACGGCCCGGGAAACAAGGTTTTCCGAAGCGATGAGTTCTAGTTTGCGTCTCTGCCTTTTTTCTTCTTCGGCTATAACATCAGCGATTTCTGGATCTACTGGTCTAACGTATTTTTCTATATAGTCCAAGCTGCGAGCCCTTCCCTCCATTTTATTCTCTAATGCTGTTATTTTTTCCACTCGGAGCTGGTGTCTTCCTGCCAAAAATCCCGTTTTCAAAAAGGTTTTTATGATTTCCTCTGCCAAGCCGATCCCAGTAATTCGAGCTCCCAATACTGCGATATTGGCATCATTATGCTCCCTGGCCATTCTCGCCGCGAAAGACTCATGGCAGAGAGCCGCCCGTATGCCCCGAATTTTATTGGCAGCAATGGAAATACCTATTCCAGTTCCACACACCAATACCCCAGGTATCCCTTTGTTGAGCACCTCCGCCGCTACCTTTTCGGCAATATCCGGATAATCTACCGACTCTTCGGAATTGGTGCCACAATCCAGCACCGTATATCCTTCCATGGTCAGACAAGCCGTCTATTGCTTTTTTATCTGCAGTCCGGCGTGATCACTGCCAATTGCTACCTCCAATATAATTCACCTCATTTTAGATTCTATTATTATGTGGAACAACTCGTCCACCAGAATCCTTAGCTGCGCCGAGCAAGCCCGATAGGCATTTAACCCCAGTCCGTACGGGTCCACAACCTCGCTGGACAGATCGCCGGTAAATTCATTAAGGGTGAATGTACAGTCAGCTTTTTCCGGGTATCTTTGCAGTACATAACTCCGTTGATCATTAGTCATGGTCAGAATTAGATCGGCTTGTTTGACCAGACTGGGATTTAACTGTACCGAGCTATGTGCAGTCAGGTCCAAGCCAATTTCGCCCATCACCATGATAGCATCCGGGGAGGCGGGATGCCCGTCTCCCGCAAATAATCCGGCTGATAGAACCCGGTATCCCTCTCCGGTCCCTCCCCTCTCACAATGCAACCGTCGCTGTAATAGGGCTTGGGCCACGGGGCTCCGGCAAGTATTACCTGAGCAGACAAGCAGTATCGTGGTCAGTTTGGACTCCTCCTCACATCTGTAAGACCGGATATATTAATAAGGTGGTTAAAGAAAAGTCTGTTAACAATCCACCCTGACGCAAACTAATCATGTCACTATTTTCAACTATTTGATCGCTCGTTGCAAACGATCCAGCCAGGCCTCGCCTACCTCACAGGGGTCGAATGGGGCAAACAGCAAGAACTCTATCCCAATGGCTTCCGCCTCTCGAATAATCGAATACAAGCCGGCACCAGTTCCTGCCACGTCCAAGGTAAATACACGCTTGGCATAGCCGTTCCGACGTCCATCTGCATCGCCTAAATATACGATTCCAATAACTTGGCTCCGGGCCTCAGCCAATCGTTTTTCGAAATCCGCCCCGTTCTCACTCAATACAATCTGGATCGGTGATTGGTAGCCAGAACGATCTGGCAGATCCTGCTCCAGTTCATGACCGAGGCACTGCTCGATCAATTCCTTTCGGAGTCCTCCTCGCCTTAGGAGGCGAAAATGGTCACCAGTTAAGTCTATCAAGGTAGACTCCAAGCCTGTTCCGGTCTCTCCCGCATCCAGGACGGCAGCAATCCTTCCATCCAGGTCCTGGCGGACATGTTCAGCGGTGGTTGGGCTGGGGCGTCCGAATCTATTGGCGCTGGGAGCCGCCAATGGCCCAGTCGAGTCAATCAACGCCAATGCTACGAGATGAGAAGGCATCCTCAGCCCTACCCCATCTCGGCCACCCCTGACTACCTTCGGAACCGAAGGCAGGGAAGGCAAAACCATCGACAGGGGCCCCGGCCAAAAGCGCTCCATCAGTTTTTCCGCGGACGGGGGAACCTCTTTGGCCAACATTCTTACCTGGTCCATATTGCTTACATGGACCAGCAATGGATTATCTGCCGGTCGCCCTTTAGCGGCAAAGATTTTGTAGACGGCGGCAGGTTGAAATGCATCAGCCCCCAACCCGTAAACAGTCTCAGTAGGGAAAGCCACTAACTCGCCTGCCTTTATATAAGCCGCAGCCATGGTGACGATCCGTGCTTGCGGCCAGGAGGCATCTATTCTTAGATACTGGGTTTTCATCTTCATAGTGGTCTCCGCATTTTAACTACTCGAGCCCGACCTCCGTAATCACATCGGATCTCCCGCTCGTCCCAATCCTTGGCCAATTCCCGGGCGGCGCTCTCCTGGGCCGGGTCGATTTCCCACAACAAGTATCCCCCTGGCCGCAGTTTCCGCAAGGCTTGAGGTAATAGGCGCCGGTAAATACTGAGCCCATCCTGCTCTGCCATCAATGCCAGTCTCGGTTCATAACTTCGGACGCCGATTTCGGCCTGATCAATCTGGGCTGGAGTAAGGTAAGGTAGATTGGCAACAATTAGGTCCAAATCGGGCGCATCGTCTAGAGGTTCCAATAAGTCACCGCCATAAAAACGAATTGACACCATATGTAAACTAGCATTATGGTCAGCAATCTTCAGGGCTTCTGGTGATATATCGGTAGCGTATACCTCGATTCCCCGAGCATAGTAGGACAGGCTGATGGCAATAGCGCCAGAACCGGTGCCCACGTCGCAGACCCGCTTTATATCCCCCAGTCTGATCAATTCCAGGGCCGCCTCCACCAAAACCTCGGTGTCGGGACGTGGAATGAGAACATCCGGACTAACCTGAAACATCAGGGACATAAACTCCTTTTGTCCGGTTATGTAAGCGGAGGGCTCGCCCTCCATTCTCCTTTGGATGGACTCTCGATAAAGCCGACGCTCGCCCGTATTCACCGGTTCTTCATAATTGGCATACAAATGGACCCGGTTCTGCTGCAGCACATGGGCCAACAGGATTTCAGCCTCTAGTCGGGGTTCCTGCAAACCTCTGTCTTCAAAGTACCGGGTCGTCCACTTCAGTAAATCTTTAATTGACCAGTCCTTACGCACCTTAATCCACCTGTTTTAACCGTTCCGCCTGATCATTAGCCATAAGAGCGCCGATTAGTTCATCCAAATGACCCTCTAATATCTGATCCAGCTTATGAAGTGTCAAGTTGATACGATGATCACTCACTCTGCCTTGGGGATAATTATACGTGCGTATCCGTTCGCTCCTGTCTCCCGTCCCTACTTGATTTTTCCGGGCTCCAGCGGTCTCTTGGTTTTTCTCTGCTTCCAAGACCTCTTTTAAGCGGGAGCGTAAAACACGCAATGCCTGAGCTTTATTTTTATGCTGGGGTTTCTCATCCTGACAGGTAACTACCAATCCAGTGGGCAGGTGGGTAATCCGCACCGCTGACTGGGTGGTGTTCACGCATTGTCCGCCAGGACCGCTGGCGCAGTAAACATCGATCTTGAGGTCATTTTCGATAATCTCGACATCAACTTCTTCTGCCTCGGGCAAGACTGCTACAGTAGCTGCCGAAGTGTGGATCCGCCCTCCGGATTCTGTAGACGGAATACGCTGAACCCTGTGCACGCCACTCTCAAATTTTAGTTTACTGTAAGCGCCCCGTCCGTCAACCACAAAAATCAATTCTTTTATCCCCCCCAATTCAGTGAAATGGGAGTCCTTGATTTCGATCTTCCAGCCTTGTTGTTCCGCATAGCGCGAGTACATTCGAAAAAGATCAGCGGCAAAAAGGGCTGCCTCTTCCCCTCCGGTACCAGCTCGGATCTCCATGATCACGCTCTTTTCATCATTGGGATCGGTAGGCAGTAACAATAGCTCTACCCGTTGTTCAAGGCTCTGTTTTCTGCTGCTCTGTTGTTCAATCTCGGTCAGCAGCATCTCCCTGAATTCTTCATCAGTCTCCTCTTGGAGCATGACACGGGCTTCATCTATTCCCTTGGTGGTAGATTTCATCTCTCTGTATACCGATACGATTTCGGTCAAATCTGCATAGGCCTTGGCATATTTCTGGTATTTGCTCTGCTCCGCAATTATATCGGGATCGCTCAATAACTGGCTCAGTTCTTCGTATTTGGTCTCCAGGCTTGCCAACTTCTCCACCATTTGTCAATAAATCCTCCTTGCCGGTGCCCTTTCTACGATTCAAGCGGGCTGCAGACCAGATGCCCCAGCCTTTGCTTCTTCTTTCAGGACTTCGCGCAGAGCGGCCAAGGCCACCTCCAATTGCTGATCATCAGGCTCCCTGGTAGTTAACCGCTGTAGCCATAGTCCGGGTGCGATCAAGAATTGCGCCCACCCATTTTGGTAGTAGCGTCCTGAGAAACGAATGAATTCATACCCTAACCCTGCCACAATCGGAAATACAGCTATACGCGACCATATTCGGTAAAAAAGGGGGCCATCTCCCAACATAGCAAACACCAATATTGATACCACCATTACCACCAGCAGAAAACTGGTTCCGCAACGGGGGTGCCTGGTGCCATAACGGCGGGCATTAGCCACGGTCAGCTCCTCACCAGCTTCGAGAGCTAGGATGGATTTGTGCTCGGCCCCGTGATACATGAATACCCGCTCAATTTCTTTCATTTTAGAGATCGCATAAACGTAGGCAAAGAAAAATACTATGCGGATGATTCCTTCTACCAGGTTCTGCCCCCATACCCCGCCGATGTACTGTTTGGTGAAATGTACCACGGCAGTAGGTAGAGCCACAAAGAGAACGATAGCCAGTACAAAGGCCACCAATCCGGTAATCAGAATCTCTGCCGCGCTCAGCTCTTCTTCTTCTTCCGCCATCGACATGTTGGCCGATTTATTCAACATTCTGATTCCCACTACCATCGACTCTATCAACACATAGGAGCCCCGGATAAGCGGCCATTTTAAAAATGGATGGCGCTTGCCCAGGCTGCTGTTGCTTTCTTTATCGATTTCAATACTGCCGTCCGGTTTGCGCACCGCCAGGGCAGTTTCATCGGGACCGCGCATCATAACACCTTCGATAACCGCCATCCCTCCGTAGCTGGGCTTCTTGCTCATCAGTATATCCTCCACTATCCAATGAGTTCCGCTGAAGAGGAGAAAAAAAGCAGGAACTACCGTCCTGCCAATGAAATTGATCTATATACCTGCCTATTTCATGCCGTATTTCCTCTTGAATTTCTCAACTCTGCCTGCGGTATCAACTATTCTTAATTTGTCGCCAGTGTAGAAGGGGTGACATTTGGAACAGATTTCTACCTTAACGTTTTCCTTGGTTGAACCAATCTCAATCTCGTTGCCACAGGCGCACCTGGCCACGCTCTTGAAATATTTGGGATGTATTTTTTCTTTCATCACTTTCACCTCGTTTCGTATAAACCGGGGATTTGGCTAATTTGCCGAATGCAAACTGCGAAAAATATTATATCAGGAAAACTTTTAAAAAACAAGGCAATGTGCTAGAGCTGTGTCCCATCACTCGGGGACCGCAATTGACTAGGCAACTGCCTCCTTTGGACAGGACGTACTTGGCCATTAATCCTGTCCTTCTGTCGCCCCTCCATACTGGAATTTGAAGAAATGCTGGCCGAAGAAATTGTCATAGTTGGTAAACAGCTCGCTTTCCCCTCCCGGTTCTTCTCTTTTGCTGGTAAAGATGAACATCTTAGCACTCAGATTGTCCATCACATGCAACAACAAAGCCTCAGGAAACATGGGCACCACTGGAGAACCGAATTCCAGGCTGCCATGATGGCTGAGGATCATGTGTTCCAGCATCCATTCCAGTTCGGGGGGGAATTCGGCTCCCTCCGCCCGCAAATCCCTGATAACTTGGGCAACCATCTCCGTCCCCAGCACCAGATGTCCGATCAGTCGGCCTTGTGGTGTATACTGGGGTGCTACCTTGGTATCCAATTCCACTATCTTGCCTATGTCATGGAGCAATGCGCCGGTGATTACCAAATCGCGGTTGATCGTGGGAAAAACGTCTGCCGCCCGAATGCACAGATCGACAACTTCGATGGTATGTTCCAGCAAGCCGCCGCTGTAATTATGATGGATCGATTTGGCGGCGCTGGACCTGCAAAAAAGATCCATCTGTTCAGGCCCAAATAAACGCCGTAAAAGGCTATTCAGATATATGTCCCGGATTGAATCAAGATATTGTGACAGCCGCTGGCGCAGTTGAGCCTGGCTGAACGCCGGCCCAGGCAGGTATGGGGCCGGGTCTTCATCCAGGACTTTTATCCTTTTTACCGTGACTTGGATCTTTCCATTGAAGCTGCCGATGTCTCCCAGCAGGCCCAGGATAGCTCCCTCCTGGAACTCCCCGCTAATCTGACAGTTCTCCCAGACGACTCCATCAATGTCGCCCGTACTGTCTCCCAAGCGGATATTATACATGTCTTTACCGTCTTTGGTCTTCCGATATAATCGGTCCAGTAGCAGGTATTTCCCAAAAACCTGCTGCCCTGTCGGCATGGCTTTAAGTTCTTTGACCATTAACGGCCCTTTTCTCTCCAATTGGTTTTTCTCCCTCGTTTCATCAAATTGCTATGCTTTTTGAAAACCATACTCCCCGCTATCGTACCGGATAAGTATAAGAACCTACCACTACCCCAGGCAACTCCTGACGTAAAATGGCTATCATTCTGCCTACCCCGGTGGTCTCACCTCCATCTGAGATTCTTTCAAACAACAAATCTGCATCAATGTTGAGATTCCGTAACTGGATCATATCCACTTCATATTCTCGCACAAATGACAGCAACGATTCAATTTCATCTACCCGATCCGTAAATCCAGGCATAGTAAGCAGGTTGATCGATACCTTTACCCCCGTTTCATGAGCATAACTAATTGAGGTTGTCACATCTCGTAGTCTGTAGTTTTTGGGGCGATGGTACAGCATATAATTTTCATCCCGGGATGAAAACATAGTCACCCTCATGGCATCCAAGCCTGACCGGCACAACTGTTTGATTCCTTCCGTATAGCCCGCATTTGTGTTGATATTGATGGTGCCCCGGTCAGTATCCTGGCGAATGATTCGAATAGCTATCGCAAGGTCGGAGGCGTTCAGAGATGGCTCCCCTTCACACCCCTGACCAAAGGATATTATGCCTTCGCGCGCATGTTTCAGATGTTCCAGCCCCAGTTCGCTGATTTCAGTGATGGAAGGACAAAAAGTCAACCTGTGTTGGGGCGACTCTATGCCCAGGTGGTCTTGGGAGATACATCCCAGGCAATCCGCGTTGCAGGCCGCCATGGTCGGTAATCCGCCTTCCCAACGCTGGTAGAAGATATTCTGGGCGGTATAACAACCATATTGCAGGGAACAGTTGGCCAATTGTCGAAGCAACCGGTTGGACGGGAATTTTGCCAGTATCCGGCTGATACGACCTGGCAAACCCTCAGTATTGTAATAGCGGGGATGCCATTTACGGTGCTCATCATTCTGTACCGCCGCTACCCATATCCGCCCTCTCCGGAAGCCTACGGCTGCATAGCCATACAAGGGAACGGGAGTCTCTACGCGAGGAGAAACATACGCCGGCAGCAGGGTACGGGTAAAACCCTGGGGCAGCAGGGCGGCTACCACCTGGGCGGTTACGTCCCCAGTCGCTTGGCCGATCAGTCGGGGCTGTTTTCCATCCCAGCCCACCGGGATCCGCTCGGGAACGAATATCAGCGATGCCCCCTTGGGTAAGGGAATCATTTCGCCCCGCTCGGGAATCACCCACTGGTTTCCGCTGCGCCCCAACATGGTCAGTCCCGGTGATTCCATCACCTCTCCCGCTTGGTTGGCAAACAGGGGCAGCCACTGGTTTTCTTCAGGCATGTTTTACCCATCTCCTCTCCTCCAAGACTATACCAATTTTGGCCATAAAAAAAGCCCCCATCTGGAGGCGTTTAGCTTAACGGAGGTATATGAGGGGGTCACGAGTCTTATTATTGACTCTCACCTCAAAATGAAGGTGAGGCCCGGTAGTCACCCCCGAAACTCCTACATAGGCTATACATTCCCCCCGGTCCACTTTATCACCTTTGGCTACACAGATGGATTGGGCATGTGCGTAAAGTGTCTGTTTGCCGTCGGGGTGATCGATTATAACGGTGCGACCATATACAGGCCGGCTACCCGCGAAGGAGACCTTGCCGGCCTCGGCTGCTCGGATGGGAGTCCCCGTTTCATTGGCTATATCCAATCCGTGATGGAAGCCCGACTTGCGGTTGCCGTAATGCGAACTTATGGTGCCGGTAATCGGCCAAGCCAAGTTTCCAGGTAGCTTTGCGCCCCGTGAGGGCGTAATGCCTGCAGATTCCTCTTCTTTGGATGCGGGCGGGATTATCAGGCAGTCGCCAATCTCCAAGGCCAGCGGATTCTTGTCTTGGTTGACCGCCATTATGTCGACCAGATTCATCTCATAGCTTTGGGCCAGGCCGGCCATGGTCTCCCCGGGAGCCACGATATGAACAGCTCCCAGTGGCCGGGTCGGAACCATTATCGTGGCACCGATTTCCAGGATGGTATCATTGTCCATATCATTCTTCTGCATAAGGGATTCCAGGTCGATATCGTTTTGATGGGCAATTCGATAAAGGGTGTCACCCTTCTTGATCCGGTGCAGGTGAACCTTATCATCGGCTGCGCTGCCGACCATCTTCGAAAATGGAACAAACTTGCTCTCGCTTAATCGGGCGGTTGCGGGGTGGGCACATGGAACCAGCATCATAATGCATAGTACAGCCGATCTTATCCACCTTTGGTTCAATAGTTTCACCTCTATTCTGCCCCCGTAACCAGGGATTCTCACCCCTAGTATAGCCAGAATAGGCGGATCCTATACCCGGTTAAAGCCGGTTATTGCGCGAAGAATAGTCCCTTTTGCCAAAAATTATGGGGGCTGCCCGGAGAAGATCCTCGTTGGATTTGGTTTTCTTCATTGAATCTATCATCATCTGCATGGTCTCCACAGAGTTGTACTCACTGAAGGCATTGCGGAGATTCCACATCAAATCCATTTCCTCCGCATTGAAGAGGAGCTCTTCCTTGCGGGTACCAGAACGTTTGAGGTCAATGGCTGGGAATATCCTCCGCTCTGACAATTTCCGATCCAACACCAATTCCATATTGCCGGTACCCTTGAACTCTTCAAAGATCACTTCGTCCATGCGCGACCCAGTCTCAACCAAGGCAGTGGCAATTATGGTCAAACTCCCACCTTCCTCGATATTACGGGCCGAACCGAAGAACCTTTTTGGTTTGACCAGGGAAGTCGGGTCTATACCGCCTGATAATGTCCGCCCACTGGGAGGGACCACCAAGTTATGGGCTCTGGCCAGACGGGTAATGCTATCCAGGAGAATAACTACGTCCCGCTTGTGTTCAACCAGTCTTTTTGCCCTTTCCAAAACCATCTCCGATATTTTCACATGATTCTCCGGTGGTTCATCAAAGGTCGACGCGACAACTTCAGCAGTTGTGGACCGCTGCATGTCTGTGACCTCTTCCGGGCGTTCATCAATCAACAGGATGATGACCTCGACCTCAGGGTGATTGTTTGTAATGCCTTGGGCCATCTTCTGCAAGAGCATGGTTTTGCCAGCTTTAGGCGGCGCTACGATCAATCCACGTTGTCCTTTACCTATGGGCGCTACCAGATCGATTAAACGAGTGGCTAATTCCCGGGATTCAGTCGCCAAGTTCAAGCTTTCCGTCGGATACAACGGAGTTAACGCATCGAAATGAATGCGTTTCACTGCTTCAGCGGGCGGGAAACCATTGACATCCTCGACTTTGAGCAGAGCGAAGAA
>JAAYJY010000052.1 GCA_012522705.1 Syntrophomonadaceae bacterium
ATCACCGGTATATCGTCGGGGATATCGCGCCGGGAGAAGACCAGCTTGAATCTCTCCAGGGCCTGGACGGCTTCTTCGGGGCTATGGAAAACCGATACCAGCTCCACCGCCAACCTCATCTTGGCATCACGGGGATTCAAGCGGTCGCTGTCCATCTGCGTCTGCATGACCTCTATCTCATCCATCGGCACCTGGGTCAGCAGTTCAAAGTAGCGGCTTATCAGATTATCACTGATAGACATGGTTTTGCTGAACATTTCGTAAGGCTCATCATTGACACCGATGTAATTGCCCAAGGTCTTGCTCATCTTCTGGACCCCGTCGGTACCCTCCAGGATAGGCATCGTCAGGGCCACTTGAGGTTCGCAGCCGTACTCTTTGAGCAGATGCCGGCCGACCAGCAGGTTAAACTTTTGGTCGGTGCCGCCCATCTCCAGATCACACTGCAATGCCACCGAATCATAACCCTGCATCAGCGGGTACATGAACTCATGTACCCCAATGGGCAGGCCTTCCTTGTAGCGCTTCTCGAAATCATCCCGTTCCATCATGCGGGCCACCGTATATTTAGCCGCCAACTGCAGAACGTCGATGAGCTGCAGAGGCTTGAGCCAGTCACTGTTAAAATGCACTATGGTCTTGCCCGGGTCCAGGACTTTGAACATCTGCTCCTGATAGGTGTGGGCATTGGCCATTATCTCTTCCTCACTCAACTGCCGGCGGGTCTCCGATTTGCCACTGGGATCCCCGATCCGGCCGGTGTAATCTCCGATGATCAAATGTACCTCATGGCCCAGAGCTTGGAACTGGCGCATTTTATTCAGGACTACCGTATGCCCCAGGTGTATATCGGGAGCAGTTGGATCCAAGCCCAGTTTTATCTTTAAAGGCTGATTGTCGCGAATCGACTTCTCCAATTTGTGCAGGAGTTCTTCGCGGGGAAGGATCTCTGCTACTCCCCGTTCTATCAAACTCAGCTGTCGTTGGGCTTCCTCTTTATGTGAACTTTCCATTCCGTAACCTCCTTGCCATTAAAAATTGATAGCATATCGTTTTAAAGATATGCAATAATTAGGCATGGAACCGGTATGGACAAGTTTCAATCCCTATGTTTTCGGCAATCAGGCAGGAATTTTGACGTTTTTGTCAAATTATTATCAATGTCCCTATCATTTTAATTGTCTTGGGGAAATCGTCTGTGCAGCTGATCTAAATCCAATACCATAAAAACCAGTTATCCGGGAGGCGAAATTACCCATGGCTGAAACCCCGACCCCAGCGCCCAGCACACCGCCCAAACCGCGTCGCAAGATCAAAATAGGCAGAATTCTGCTTTCTCTCTTTT
This sequence comes from Syntrophomonadaceae bacterium, assembly GCA_012522705.1. Taxonomy (GTDB): domain Bacteria; phylum Bacillota; class Syntrophomonadia; order Syntrophomonadales; family Syntrophomonadaceae; genus PHAA01. Next base: position 1,346 of record JAAYJY010000052.1, read on the forward strand.
TGCTCAGCTGCATCGCTATTCTGGCTGCAGTCTCCGCTTATGCTGCCAAGGCTTTGCCGGTATTCAATCCTCAGCAATTGGTCGGTGCCAATACCACCATGCTTTATGACCGTGAAGGCAATGTATTCAATTCCCTGCACGGTGTCGAGAACCGGGTAGACGTGAATCTTGAACAGGTCCCTCCTGCATTGATCCAGGCCTTTATCGCCACCGAGGACAAGGAATTTTACAATCATCATGGCATCAATGTCAAAGGCATCGCCCGGGCTGTACTCAGGAATTTCCAGGTGGGCGACATGACCGGACAGGGAGCCAGCACCATCACTCAACAGCTGGCCAGGAGTTCTTTCCTAAGCAACGACAAAAACTGGGAGAGGAAAATAAAAGAGATGTTCCTGGCCTTCAAGATCGAAGCCACCTATTCGAAGGACGAGATCCTGGAGATGTACCTTAACAAAATATACTTCGGCGCTGGTGCGTACGGAGTTCAGGCTGCTTCCCACACCTTTTTCGACAAGGATGTAAGCGAATTGACCTTGCCGGAAGCCTCCCTGCTGGCTGGCTTGGTCCAAAGTCCCAGCTATTACAACCCCTTTTCCAACATGGATAGTGCCAAAAACCGTCAGAAGCAGGTATTATACAGCATGGCTGCCTCCGGCTACTTCGACCCCCAATCTTCTGTCGATGCCTATGAGAGCCCCATCGAGTTGGCTAAAGCCAAAGAGGTCCAGATCAGCCACGGCTTTTACACTGATGCGGTAATCGACGAGGCCATCGCCATATTATCTCAAAACCAGGAATACAATGGCAGTGACAGTGTTATCTATACCGCCGGGTTGAGGATATTCACCAATCTGGATTTGAGCCTGCAGGACTATGCCGAAGAGTATTCCAAAAAAGCCTCCAACTTCCCCGGCGGCATAAAAGACGGTCCCCAGGTGCAGGTGGGTATGGCGATTGTCGACAGCAGCAATGGCGGCGTGTTGGCCATCATGGGGGGACGACAATACGAACAGGTGCGGGGTTTTAACCGGGCCACCAGCGCCTATCGCCAACCGGGTTCGTCAATCAAGCCCCTGACCGTATATGCGCCGGCCCTGGAGCAGGGTTACATGCCCTATACCGTCTTAAATGACGCCCCGGTCTCGTATAATACCGCCAACGGGGTATGGAAGCCGGCCAATTATGATGGAGTATACCGAGGTCTTATCACCATGCGCACCGCAGTCAAGTATTCAGTCAACACCTATGCGGTGCAGATGGAGGACCAACTGGGCGCCAGGTATGGCTTCGACATGGGCCGGGCGCTGGGGCTGCCGTTGATAGACACCCCCGGGCACAACGACCTTAACCTGGCGGCCCTGGGATTGGGCGGATTGACCAAGGGAGTTACACCGGTGCAGATGGCCGGCGCCTATGCCGTTTTCAGCAACGGCGGCATTTTCAACCAGCCCCATTTCATTAATCGGATCGAGAATATGAGCGGGGTGACCATCTATGAGTTTCAACCCGCAGGCCAACGGGTTATAAGCCCGGAGACCGCCTGGCTGATGAACAGCATGCTGCAAACCGTAGTAGAATCCGGTACCGGCACCCGAGCCAAAATCCCCAATGTCCCAACCGGAGGAAAAACCGGGACCAGCGAGGAATTTACCGACATCTGGTTCTGTGGAGTCACACCTCGCTTTGCGGCCGCAGTGTGGATGGGCTTCGATGAACAAAAATACAAGATGGTCAATGTGGCCGGGGGCGGGGCACCGGCCTTGATGGTCAAAGCCATGATGCAGAAAGCCCACCAAGGGGGGAGCGCGGGCAGCTGGCCGATGCCAGCAGGAGTTGAAAAGATCACGGTGTGCAGTGAATCTGGGCAGAAGCCTGGCTACTTGTGCCCGGCGGTGACCGAATATGCCCTAAAGAGCAAAGCCCCCACCCAGGTGTGCAGCAGCAGCCACACCATTAATATTTGCCGGCAAACAGGGTTGAGAGCCACCAAGTATTGCCCGGATCCTATCGGCATAACCAGCGTCCAATTAGACCAGGAGGGTAAGCCGACCACCATTATCCCCACCGATTACTGCCCGGTCCATACCAGCGAGGCCCCAGCCAAGCCCACCACCAATGTGGTTAAAATATGTACCGATCCCCGCAACGAAGGCAAACTGTACTTAGCCCGACCAGGCTGTTCCGCCAAATACATCTATGAGATTGTCTTGCCGGCGGGTCAGACCCTACCCTCCTGCCCCATCGATTCACACCAGCGATAGGGTCATCCAAATGAAATCAAATCAAGCGCACCTGGACGTTTCGTCAGTCCTGGGTGCGCTTTGGCAATCTTTCGCCCATCATTCCAGGGGCTTATTTAAAGTCTATTACCGTCACCCCATAGCCGCCTTCCTGGCGCACGCCATCCCGAAACTCCCGCACCAAACGGTGTCCTTGCAGGTATTCCCGCACCGCCAGTCGGAGGGCGCCGGTCCCTTTACCGTGTATCACCCGGACTCGATCCAAACCGGCCAGATTGGCATCCTCCAAATAATTGTCCAGTTCTGTTACCGCATCCTCGGCGTACTTCCCCCGCAGGTCAATCTCCGGCGAAATGTTTTGGGCCTTTTCCAAAAAGGTCTGGGTACGGTTGATGGTCTTTTTACCCTCCTTGGGTTTTTGCCGCAGCAGCTGTTCCTTGGGCACTGTAAGTCGGATGCCGCCAATCTGAACCACCACCTCACCCTGGGCATTGGGCCCTTCCAAGACCTGACCGGTCTGGCTAACGCTGCGCACCAGGACGTAGTCACCTGGCTTTAAATCTGTTTCTGCCTGCTCAACCTGGGCCTCCGGCATCTGCACCACCAGGTCCTTTATCTTGCGGGTCTTCTGGTCCAACTCATGCCACTTGGGCGGCTGCTCCTTTTGCTTGATCAGTTCCTTGAGCCCATCCATGGCCTCCTCGGCTTCCCGCTTGATGCGGCGTACATATTGGTCAGCCTCCTGCCGGGCCCGTTCGCGGATGGCATCGCATTCCTCCTGGAAACTGCTTCTCTCTACGGCCAGTGCCTCCTGCTCCTGGTCCAGTTGGCGCCGGACTCTATCCAACTCCTGCTGCCCGGTTTCATATATATAGCGGCTCTCCTTGAGCTGTCTTATCATATTACCGATCTCGGCATCCCGTTCCGGCACGAACTTCCGAGCCTTGCTCACCAGCGCTCCATTTAAGCCCAAACGGGCTGCAATCTCGAAGGCATTGCTCTGTCCGGGGCTGCCTATGCTCAATTCATAGGTAGGACTTAAGGTCAGGGGGTCGAACTCCACACAAGCATTCTCCACCCGGTCGTTCTGGTAGGCAAATGTCTTCAACTCGCTTTGGTGGGTGGTCACCACCACCCGGCAATCCTTTTCCTTCAAATCTTCCAATATGGCCCGGGCCAGGGCGGCTCCCTCCACCGGGTCGGTGCCCGCCCCCAGTTCATCGAGCAGAACCAGGGTGTTGCCGTCAGCCTGGTCTAATATACCGATGATGTTTTTCAGATGCGAAGAAAAGGTGCTCAAGGATTGTTCGATGCTCTGCTCATCGCCGATATCGGCGAAAATCTTTTTAAACACTGAAATCCGGCTTTTTTCCCGGGTAGGGATGAAAAGTCCGCACATGCCCATTACGGTGAGCAGGCCGATGGTTTTCAGGACCACCGTTTTGCCCCCGGTATTGGGACCAGTGATAACCAGGATATCGAATCGATCTCCCAGGCTCACATTTATGGGTACCGCTCCTTCTCCCAGCAAGGGGTGGCGGGCCCGGCTGATGTTTATGCGGCCCTGGTCATTGACGATGGGACGGAAGGCCTCCATGTCGTAGGCCAAAAAAGCCCGGGCGAACAGCATATCCAGACGGCACAGGATCTCATAATCCCGAGTCAGGTCCGCTGCCGCCTCCCCTACCGCAGAGCTAAGGACTCTGAGAATGCGTTCCTCTTCTCGCCTTTCTTCGATCTGCAGGCTTCTGATGCGATTATTCTGCTCCACCACCGGCAGGGGCTCGATGAATAGAGTAGCCCCGCTGGCGGACTCGTCATGCACTATACCCTTGACCTCGTGGCGGTGTTCCTGTTTCACCGGGACAACATAACGTCCGGAACGCTCGGTTATCAGAGCATCCTGAAGCAAGGCCTGGTTGTTGCTGGAACGAATAAAATTCTGCAGGTATTCCTTGATCCGATGCCGGGCGGCATCGATCTGGCGTCTGATGCTCTTCAGTTCCGGGGTGGCATCGTCGCGGATATAACCTTCTTCATCGATGGCCCCGTGAATCTTTTTCTCAATTTCCGGAAAAGTGGTCAGTCCGGCGGTAACTTCCTTAAGACGGATAGCCTTGGAATTATCGGTGTATCTGACGGCCAGGCGGACCGCCCGCACCAGATAGTAGATTTTCAGAAGGTCCGGTCCAGCCAGCACCCCGCCTATGCCAGACTTGGCCAGGTGTCGCTGCACCGGTTTGACCAGATGCAAAAAGGCTGGTTCTCCAAAGCGCACCAGCTCCATGGCTTCCTCGGTCAGATCCAGGGCCTCATTCACCTCGATCAGATTATCAAGCGGCTCCAGATCCAGAGCCAGGCGGTAGCCACCTTCACAATAAGTGCGGGCCGCCAGCTGCTGCAGTATTTTATCAAACTCCAATTTCTCCAACGTCGTTGCGTCTATCATCATAATACCCCACGATAATAATGTCCTTTGGTGAAAGAGTTGCCGCTCATCTCCGCCAGCCGGCGCTTATAAGCGCTTGGATCGGGACCGCGCCCGGCTGCCAGCTGGAGCCAATAATTCCATCGGTATCGATCATCTTTCCCTATCGGTCTTTTGTAATGGTCTGAAAAACGAATATCATTATAACATATGGTCAATCGCTGGTGTCATTGGGAGGCAAGCGTTTTTCCAACAATGCGCTGATGTGCTGCAACTGTTCCTCAATAGTTTTAACCCGGTCGAACAGAGTTGACTCCTGGCTCTCGATTTCGGGCTGGTCCAAGCGGGCAAATATCTCCGCCCGGGATAACTGTTCGGTGGTCACAAGATGATTGCTGGGCGGCACAGTGATGCCCAGGTCCTCTTTGGAGGCTGCCTCTTTTTCGGGCCTTAGGATCACGCTAAAGCCTCCGCAGGACTCCAGTATGCCCTTTTCCACGTCTTTGATATTTCTGACCCCTTGGCGGCGGAGTTCCTGCATGAGGTCGTCGATGTTGAATTTCTCTCGAGCCAGGTTTTTCTTATTTATTTTACCATCATCGATGAGTACCACCGGGGTTCCGGTGATCAGGTCGGAAAGGCGGCCGCTCTTCAGGCCCAGATAACCCATGACATATTCCAACAGCGCCAAGGTGGCTAGGACGACTATTCCTTCATAGTAGGGTATGCTGCGGTCGAGCGCGACAGATATAACTACATCCCCCACCCCGGTCATGATAACAAAATCAAAAGGCCCCAGTTCCCCCAGAGCCCGTTTGCCCAGCACGCGTATCATAATAAGAGCCAGAAAGTACATCCCCGCCACCCGTAAAGCAAACTCCAGCATCGGGCGTTCCTCCTTGAAGAGTTTCCTAGCTTATTATGCCGCTGCCGCCTTATTCATTATTCTTCAAGTAGGCGATCACTGCCTCACGGCTCCCGGTATTGATAACATCCTCCTTGCCCAGCCAGCCTCGGCGGGCATTTATTATCCCATAATGGATCAACCGCAGGTCATTTTTGAGATGAGCGTCGCTGTTGATAGCGATCTTGATGCCCATATCCCGCGCCTGTCGGGCCAGTTGGGCATCGATATCGAGACGGTCGGGGTGAGAATTTATCTCCAGGATTATCTTGGACTTGGCGGCGGTCGCCAAGACCTCCTCCATGTCCAGTTCATAGGGAGGCCGGCGGTTGAGCAGCCTGCCGGTCAGGTGGCCGATGATATCCACGTTATCGTCTTTAATAGCCTGGATGAGGCGCTGGGTTTGTTTTTCCCGGTCCAGCTGGAAGCAGGTATGGATAGAGGCCACCACCACATCCAGCTTTTCGAGGGTCTCGGCATCATAATCCAGACTCCCGTCCCGGAAAATATCCACCTCGGTCCCTTTTAGGAACATGAAGTCTTCCCACTGCTGATTAAGCTGGTCTATCTCCCGCCCCTGGGCCGCCAGCCGCTCCTGGTTGAGCCCCCCGCTGATAGCCAGGGAACCGGAATGATCAGTGATGGCCAGATATGAGTAACCCATGTCCCGGGCTGCCTCGCCGAGTTCTGCCAACTGGCTGGCCCCGTCGCTCCAACCGGAGTGGCAGTGCAGGTCGCCCTGCAAATCACCCCGTTCTATCAGGACCGGCAACTCGCCGGCAGCGGCCGCCTCCAATTCACCCTGATCTTCTCTCAGTTCGGGAGGGATAAAATCAAGTCCCAAATTGGCATATATGTCCGGCTCACTGCGGCAACTCTCCAGTCCCGCGGGTGTACCGACGGGAAACAACCGCGCCAAGTGCTGTTTGGAACCGGTAGACAAAAATAATCCCAGGCAGTATTCCCCAGGTTTCAGTATTATTACCTCAAAAGGTATATTGAATTGCAGAAATCCATGTATGTGCCCAGCTTCGGATCCGGTTATCTGTTTTATCCCCCGGTAGTGGGACAGCCGACAGCGCACGGCAGCCTCATCATCGGCGGCCACAACTATGTCGAGGTCAGTGACCAGCGGCCGTCCCCTCCTGATACTGCCGGCCAGGGAGGCGGCCTTCACATTTTCCATGTCTTTAAGGAAGGCCAACATTTTCTGACCCATGGGCAGGACAAAACCCAAGGTGTTTTTCTGGCTGTACTGTTCCAGCATCTCGATTCCCTTGATGATGCTGAATTCAGTCTTGCTGCCCATGCCCGGCAACAATCGGATGCGCTTTTCCTGAGCCGCTTGCAGCAGTTCGTCCCGGTTGGTCACCCCCAGTTGCTCATACAGCACCCTGATGGTCTTATGTCCCACCCCGGGGATGGCCAGCATATCCAGCAGCCCTGGCGGTACTTCGGTGAGCAGCCGTTCATAACACTCCAGGCTGCCCTTTTCGATCAATTCTTCTATTTTACTTTTTATGGATTTACCAACCCCCGGAATCTCATCCAGACGGCCTTTTTCATAAAGATAAGCGATATCCTCGTCCAGGTGGTAGATAGAATTGGCAGCTTGCCGATAAGCCTTTATTTTAAACGGGTTTTCTTCCTGGAACTGGAGAATGTCCGCGATATGATCGAGCGTCCTGGCAATTTCCCGATTGGTCATCCATTATACCGTCCTGTTTCTCTTTTCCTCTTCCAGCGCCTTGACCAGATCATCATAGTCTTCCTGGAGTTTATTCATCTCGTCTGCCAGGTTCAGGGCCGTCAGGACTGCAACCTTGGTAACCGAAAGACTATGGTTGCGCTGTTCGATCATCCGCATCCGTCGGTCTACATAGGCAGCCAGCATCTCAATATACTCGATATTTTCAGTCCCCTTGACTATATAAACCTGGTTAAAGATCTCTACTGCTACCTTGTTGATATTTTGGCTTGACTTCCTGTCCACCCTCGGTGCCCCCCTTTGCCGAATAATCTTTTTATTCTATAAAAAGATAGGATTTCCTCCCCGCCGCCAAAAACCTGTCTGGCAGATGGCAATAGCTGTCGGCATAAACAGTTTGGCCCCA
>JAAYJY010000053.1 GCA_012522705.1 Syntrophomonadaceae bacterium
CAACAAAAAAGCTGAAACAAAATGTTTCAGCTGAAGCGCTGTAAACGCCTATTTAACTGGCGGAGGCGTGTGCGAATCGAACACACCCACCGTGGGATCGCCACGATGCAAACCGGATTTGAAGTCCGGGCGGCCCACCAGGACCGATCCGCCTCCTCACGCGCGCTTACAGATAATATTATCCGCCGCAGCCTTTGTCAAATCACCCCGGCCTCTCAAGCACTCACTTCGGGAGATTCAATTACCGATTCCACCTCATAACCACTTTCTTTCAACTTCTGGACCACATCATCACAGTCCAGTTCCTCGATACGGATTATCATCTTATATTTATCTCGCTGCCCGTCGTAATAGGCTACGGTGTTAAGTATGTTCTTTCCACCAGTTGCTATTATTCCGGTTATTTTGGCAATAGTCCCGGGCTGATCATCTACATACAGGTCGATTCGGCTATGGGTCTTTCTAACCCCCAGGATGTCTATAAGGGCATCGAAAATATCCGTCTCAGTTATGATGCCCACCAACTTGCCCCCATCTATGACCGGCAGGCCACTGACACGGTGGATGCGCATCTTTTTGGCAGCCGTTTCAATGTAAGTCTCTGGACTGATGATGACGACATCCTGTTTCTTGGGGAGGATATCCTTGATCTTGGTTTTGGCCAGGAGATAATTTAGTTCATGTATGCTCAAGCTGGTGGCGCTTGATGGCGCTGCCTGATTCAGGTCGCTTAAGGTTACAATCCCGACTACCGTTCCTTTGTCCATAACCGGTAAGCGGCGGATATTGTTCTCTTTCATCAATGAAAAAGCCTCATTTATGCTCGTTTCCTTGTTGACGGTAACCACTTTGAGGCTCATCCTCTCCTTTACTTTCATGCGTCTGCCCTCCTTAAATAAACTCTTATTAGACTTCTGCGAGGCCTAGCACCGCAGATATGCCTTTTTGACGTCCTCGCTTTTAAGCAGTTGTTCTGCGGTACCTTGCAGCACGATCTCCCCGGTCTCGATCACAAATGCTTTGTGAGCTATTGAAAGGGCCATATTGGCATTTTGCTCTACCAGCAGGATGGTTGTTCCCCGCTCATTAATGTCCTTGATTATTGAAAAGATCTCCTTAACCAACAGCGGGGCCAAACCCATCGACGGTTCGTCCATCAGCATCAACTCCGGTTGAGCCATGAGTGCCCGTCCGATAGCCAGCATCTGCTGTTCGCCGCCGCTAAGGGTTCCCGCCAGTTGTTTGCGCCGCTCCTGTAAGCGGGGAAACCGACTATAAACCATTTCCATGTCGGTTTGGATGGCCTTCTTGTCCCGGCGCAAATAGCCCCCCATTTCCAGGTTCTCCACTACCGTCATGGTTGAGAAAACGCGGCGTCCTTCGGCTACCTGGGAGATCCCCAATCCTACAATCTTTTCTGGGGCTACCTTGGTAATATCTGTTCCCTTATACATTATAGTGCCATTCCTGGGGCGAAGGATGCCGGAAATAGTGTTTAGTGTGGTCGTTTTTCCCGCTCCGTTTGCGCCGATAAGGGTTACAATACTTCCTTGTTCGACCTCCAAGTACAGTTTCTTAAGGGCGTGGATAGAGCCGTAGTAAACATCGATGTCTTTTATCTGCAGCATTAATTGAGCTCCTCTCCCAGATAGGCCTCGATCACCTGCGTATAGTTCCTGATCTCTTGGGGCAAACCCTTGGCGATTATCAGGCCGTAATCCAAAACATATATCCTTTCACAGACCCCCATTACCAGGGACATATCGTGTTCTATAAGCAACACTGCCAAGCCAAATTCCCGGCGGATCATCTCTATCAGCTTCATCAAACTGTTTGTTTCCTGCGGGTTCATGCCCGCCGCCGGTTCATCCAGGATAAGTAATCTAGGCTGGGTTGCCAGCGCTCGGGATATTTCCAGGCGGCGCTGCTCACCATAAGGAAGGTTCTTGGCCAGCTCATCCCGCTTGTTTTCAAGCTTGAAGACTTCCAGGAACTTGAGCGCATCTTGCTCAATCTTAGCTTCCCCCTTAAAAAAAGCCGGAGTCCGCATTAAGGCCCCTAAGACACTGTACTGCACGTTTTTATGGCAGGCTATCTTAACATTGTCCAGCACGGATAGCTCATTGAAGAGCCGTATATTCTGAAAAGTCCGGGCTACCCCCTGAGCACAAATACTATAGGGAGCCATACCCACCAAGTTCTGTCCCTCGAAGATTATCTGCCCCTGGTCAGGTTTGTATACTCCGGTAATGAGATTAAAAACCGTAGTTTTACCAGCCCCGTTGGGGCCAATCAGGCCTACCAGTTCATCCTGCTCCATTTGAAAATTGAAATTCATCACCGCACTCAATCCGCCAAAGGCTTTATGTAACTTGTTAATTGTCAACATCGTCATTGGCGACCACCCCAAATCCTGCCCAAGGTCTGTCGGCTAAACTCTTTGTTGCCCATCAATCCTTGGGGCCGATATATCATAACCACAATAAGTATCAACGCATAGATGATCATTCTAATCTCCGGGAAAGGCTGCAGGGCCGCGGTGAGAATGGTTATGAAGATTGCTGCTATCACCGCTCCGGTAGTACTGCCCAAGCCGCCCAGGACGACCATCACCAGAATATCGAACGATTTCAGGAAGTTGAATGTTTCCGGTTTGATTATGTAGAAATAATGACCATACAAGGCGCCGGCCAGGCCAGCAAAACCAGCTCCGATTACAAAGGCCAATACTTTATATTTGGTGGTATTGATTCCCATCAGTTCGGCAGCGATCTCATCCTCGCGGACCGAGATGATAGCCCGCCCATAGCTAGAGTTAACCAAGTTCACCACCACTAGTAGAGTTAGCACCACTCCCCCAAACAACCATGCCCAGGTAGTAAGTTTAGGAATTCCAGATATTCCTGCCGGCCCGTTTACATAATCGATGTTCTGCAACACGACCCGGATAATCTCACCCAACGCCAGAGTGGCTATGGCCAGGTAATCGCCCTTGAGCCGCAGGGTTGGAACCCCGATAACGAATCCAGCCAAACCGGCGGCAAAGAGAGCCCCCACCAATGCCGCCAAGAAGGGATAATCCAACTTGGTAGTCATTATCACCGCAGTATAAGCCCCTACTGCCATGAATCCGGCATGCCCAAGTGACAGCTGCCCGGTGAAACCGTTGATGAGGCTGAGACTAACCGCCAGGATTATGTTTATACACATGGAAGTCAGATTTATCTGGTAGTACTGACTAAGCATATGGGTTGATATACTATACTGGACCAAGGAGAACAGTACGACCAGAAAAGCCGCCTCCAATAGAATTCGAGTCCATTTTATTTTTTTCGTCTGCATTTTCTCACCTATACCTTTTCACCGGTGTCTTTGCCGAATAGGCCAGTGGGTTTGACCAGCAGTATCAAGATTAAGACTCCGAATGACACCGCATCGCGGTAGAGGCTGTTGCCGTAACCGCTTACTAATGTTTCCAACAGCCCTATTACGAATCCTCCGACCATGGCTCCTGGAATTATGCCTATCCCGCCTAGAACCGCCGCGACAAAGGCTTTGAGTCCCGGGATTATTCCCATTAAAGGATTGATTGCCCCATAATACACCCCTACCATAACCCCGGCGGCGGCGGCTAAGGCCGACCCAATAGCAAATGTCGTGGATATGGTTTTGTCCACGCTTATTCCCATAAGTATGGCAGCCTCGTTATCCAACGATACCGCCCGCATGGCTTTTCCGGTTTTGGTGTATTTTATTATGTATTGGAGAACCAGCATAAGACCTACTGCCGACACGAATACAAATACATCTTTGTTTAAGATTGAAAGACCGGCTATATCATAAGCTTTAACCGTAAAAGCGGTGTCGGGAAATATCTTCTGATTGGGACCAAGCAAGAATATGGTGAGATATTCCAACAGGAGCGAGACCCCAATAGCAGTAATCAGCGATGCGATTCGTGTCGAGTTGCGCAAAGGCCGATAAGCCACCTTTTCAATGATGACGCCCAATAATGCGCACACCGCCATAGCTATCAGCATGGCGACTGCTATGTTGGTGCCTAGAAGGGTAATCGAGAAAAATCCCACGAAAGCACCTACCATCATCACGTCACCATGGGCGAAATTGATGAGCTTGATTATCCCGTAGACCATTGTATATCCTAATGCAATAAGCGCATAAATGGCTCCCAGGGACAGTCCATTGACCAATTGTTGGATAAGTTCCTGCAAATCATGCACATCTCCTCATAAAAAAAATGGCCGGGAAAGGAAGGAACATCCTTCCTTTCCCGATCGGGTTATTTATGGCTGGATTCTAGAGTTCATTGTCTGTTTGCCATCCTTGAATTCGATTATGACTCCAGCTTTGACAGGATTATGATTGGTATCAATGGTCATATTGCCGGTAATCCCCTCGAAATTCTTGATTTGGGCCAGTGCTCCAGCCAGCTTAACCGGGTCTGCCGCCTGGGCATCGTTGAGGCCTTGGACCATTATCTGTACTGAATCATACCCCAATGCCGCGAAGCCATCCGGTTCCTTGTTGTACTTAGTTTTAAAGGCCTCTACGAAGGCAACTACCTTGGGATCAGTGTCCTGGGACGAGTAGTGGTTGGTAAAATACGTATTGTTGAGTGCCTCTGCTTTGGCTACTGTGACCATGTCTGGAGAATCCCATCCATCAGGTCCTCCAATCGGAACAGTAATGCCCTGTTCGCGCGCTTGCGCAATCAATGGAGCTACTTCCTGATAATAGCCGGGAACATAGATAAATTCTGGACCCAAACCCTTGATCTTTGTCAAAGTCGCCCGGAAATCGCGATCGTCTTTGACAAAACCTTCGGTACCCAGAATTTTTCCGCCCTTTTCAGTAAAAGTCTGCTTGAAATAATCCGCCAAGCCTTTGGCATAATCACTGGAGGTGTCACCGTAGATGACGGCTGTCTTGACCTTGAGGTTGTCGGCGGCGAATTGAGCCATCAGCGTCCCCTGGAAAGGATCAATGAAGCAGACCCGGAAGATATAATCCCTAGTGGCTCCAGTCTTATCGTCTACCGTAACATTAGTCGCAGTAGCAGCGGGGGCGATCAGAGGAATCTTGTTCTCCATCATGATGGGAGTGCTCCCGGCCACATTACCACTGGTCAAAGGCCCGATCTGAGCTACGATATTCTCGTCAACCAAGGCGGCGCTCACGCTCATCGCCTCATCAGGAAGTGATTTGCAGTCTCTGACGATGGGATTCAGTTGCTGCCCTAGGACACCACCAGCGGCGTTGACCTGCTCAATTGCCAGCATAGCTCCATCCCTGGCGTTGGTCCCATAACTGGCTACCCCTCCTGATAGTTCTACGTTGAGACCTACATTGATAGCCCCTGCGGTGGGGGCAGGCTGTTGGTTCGTCGGTGCTTCCCGTCCACACCCGGCGATGATTCCAAACATGAAAACCATCATAATAAGTATAGCTATTCTTCTTTTTTTCGTGCCAAACATCCAATTCCTCCTTTTTGTCAAATGAAACCAACTTCGCTGCCGGATAAGTGTCTTTGTGCCCCCCCCTCCTTTTATTTGCCCGGGTCAGGATTGTATCTTACCCGTATATCCCCAACCCGCCGGGTAAACCGGGTTTTATCGTAGTATTCGATCAAAGGCAACGCAAATTTCCGGGAGGTGTCCAAAATGTCGCGAGCTGTAGCCAAACTCAATTCCAGCTCCCGGTCAAAGTGTTCGTTTAGCAACTGCCGCCCTTGTTCAATGGCAGTACGGGAAAAATATAAGCCCTCGTTTATCTTAACCACTTGCTCATGTTCAATCAAGTAGGCTAAAACCTCGCCTAATGCATCCTCGGTAATCTCTGCAGACCTACTCAACTCTTTGATATCTGGCGGAGCAAAGGGGTTCTCCTGTAACACCTTCATTATTGAAGAGGCTGCCTGGCATTCTTTATCTCCCAGCTCAACCTGCCAGTCCGGTACGCAGACTAGATTGCTCTTTATGACCAGACGCTCTGCCTTTTCCAGATATCTGAGCAAGGCGTTGAAAACCCTGGGATTGAAATTAGCGAACAGGCGGGTCCGCATGTCTTCCTTGGGATATCCAGACCGTAGTGGATATTTGCGCTGATAGGAGGTAATCGTAAGAACCATTTGGTCGTACGAAATCTCCAAACCTCGTGTGCTTAGATATAAGCCACCTTTGCTCTCCAGATTTATTATCGCCTCATCGTCGAGTAATAACTGGAGCTCATTAGAAACAGCCGTCTCTGCGCTGCCAGTCTTCCTCGCCAGTTCGATCAGACTAAGCGGTTGCACGGAATTTTCCAGTTCGTGCAGAACCAAGTCATAAAGACTTCCTTCTTCCTTGACTACCAAGTCATTAAGGACCTCTTCTTTAAACCGCTTTTGCTTGGGGGCAGTCGGGTCGATCACGGTGCCTCCGCCAATGGTATCAACGGGAGAATAGTGACGGATTACGAATGGATCGCCTTTGGAACCTACCACCGGCTTCTCCATCACTATTTGGGCATATGCCTCTTCCCCGGGCCCTAATTCGTTGCGGTCGAGCAGCACTACCCGTCCCAGAGTCTCATCGGTGCCCAGATGGAATCGCACCCGGCTCCAATTGCGCAGGGTTCGCAGACTTCCTTCCAGAAGCCTCAGTCTTACATCGACACGATAGCTGGGTGATAGAAACCCCGGTTCGGCCAGCAGATAGCCCCTCTTTATATCGCTTACCTCAATACCTTGCAGGTTCACTGCTACTCTTTGACCCGCCAGCGCAGTGTTCACCTTTACGTTATGCACTTGTAAGGTTCGCACCTTAACCATTCTCTGTACCGGCATCAACTCCAGAGTGTCCCCTACCTTGATCTGCCCCGACCATAGCGTGCCGGTCACTACTGTGCCAAATCCAGCTATGGTGAATACTCGGTCAATTGGCAATCTAGCCTTGCCGGTTATGGATCTTTCGGTTACGGTGGACGCCACCATCTCAATGGTATCCATCAGTTCCGGGATCCCCTCTCCCGTAACTGCCGACACAGCTACTATAGGCGCCCCTCGCAGAATCGTTCCGGCTATGTACTCATTTATATCGTCGTCAACCAGCATCAGCCACTCGTCGTCCACCAGGTCCTTCTTGGTTATGACTATGACTCCCTTGTTAACCCCCAATAATTCAATGATATCTCCATGTTCGCGGGTCTGGGGCATAACCCCTTCATCTGCCGCAATGATGAAAAGAACCATATCGATGCCGAAAGCCCCCGCCAGCATGTGGCGAATGAATCTCTCATGTCCGGGCACATCTACTAAGGCCGCCTTTTGACCGCTGGGAAGGATAAAAGGGGCAAATCCCAATTCAATAGAAATACCTCTTTGCTTTTCCTCTTTCAGGCGGTCAGTCTCTATCCCGGTTAATCTCTTTACCAAGGTGGTCTTACCATGGTCTATATGTCCAGCCGTACCAATAACCAGTCTTTGCATCTCAGTCCTCCGCATCTTTCGGTCCGCAGGCGGCGGCCAACAACTCAATGAGCAGTGTCTCATCCCCCGGGTTCAGGGTGCGGACGCTGATATGCATGGAATTATCCTTAATGCGGGTTACCAGCGCCGGTTCCATCGCCCGCAGTCGTCGGACCACAGACTCCAATCGGTTTTCAGAAAAAACCAACTGCACCGCAAAACCGGGCAGCTGATAGGTGGGATAGGCTCCTCCACCTACCCTGTCATCAGTGCTGGCGGTGTGTATGGCCACAACCTCTCCGTTCTGCAATTGGCCCTGCAACGCTTGCTTCAAGGCTTCAGCGCGGGCAGCCAAATCAACCGAGGTCGTTGTTAACATCTTTAACACCGGAATATTCTCTAAGGGGTCACCGCACAAATATTCGAGTAATGTGCCTTCAAGGGCTGCAATGCTCATCTTATCCACTCGCAGGGCCCGTGTCAGCTGGTTTTTCTTCATCCTTTCGACATAAGAACCACGCCCAACCATTATACCCGCCTGAGGTCCGCCCAGAAGCTTGTCCCCGCTAAAGGTAATGATGTCTGCACCGGACCTTACGCTCTCTTGTACAGTGGGTTCTTCCTTTAACCCCCATTCGCTCAAATCAGCAAGTATTCCGCTGCCCAAGTCCTGCATAACCGGAATTTGACGGGCTTTTCCCAGGTCTACCAGTTCGTCCAGCTGGGCTTCCGCGCTGAAACCTATTACTTTATAGTTCGAAGTATGGGCGGCAAAAAGCAGTGCCGTGTTTTCGTTGATGGCATTAGCATAATCGCTTATGTAGGTGCGGTTGGTCGTCCCAACCTCAACCAGCTTAGCTCCACTTTGCTTCATTACTTCGGGGATTCGAAAGGCTCCGCCTATCTCTATCAATTGCCCCCGGGACACAATCACCTCGCACCCTTGGGCAAGGGTATTCAGACCTAATAACACCGCTGCCGCGTTGTTATTTACGACCAACCCAGCCTCAGCTCCTGTGAGTTTAATCAACAATTCCTCAACATGGTGATAGCGAGAACCACGTTCACCGCTCTCCAGGTCATATTCCAGGTTGTTATAATCACGCCCCATATCCTGAAGGTAAGCTAGAGCTCTTTTGCATAATGGAGCACGACCTAGATTGGTATGCAATACCACCCCGGTGGCATTGATGACCTTTTGTAGGGTACCTCGACTGGTTTGCCATAATAACCGGTCCAAACGGGTTACAATTCGCAAACCAAGATCCTCCCGCGAGGATTCTTGTCCGCTCACACGCAATTCTTGCCGTATGTCGGCAACTGCCTGCTTCAGGTTGGCGATAACAAAGCCGCGGTTGAATCGCTGCAGTTGCTGCTGCACTGCCTCTGCCTCTAGGAGTTCATCCATAGGGGGTATGTTCCTCAGGCCGCTCATCTCAAGCCTCCCAGACACTGTGTAATGACCGGATCAATCTATAGTATACCTCTCTGCCGATATCTTTTGTAGTCTTATAAATCAGAGCCAACATAATCGACACTCCGATGAAGCCGAAAATTGGATATATGGTGGCTACCAGCATTGAAAAACTCTGCATTGAGAGGGGGAGCGCGAGTGTCATACACATAATGAGACAGATCGGAAAGCTTGCTCCCGTGAACTGAGCGAATCGTTGGGTGAACCCATATGCATTGGCCAGCGCAGTAGTTATGATGCCGAGCCACAGGACAACGATATAGAGATGTTTAGCAGTTAGGCTGACCTGACC
>JAAYJY010000054.1 GCA_012522705.1 Syntrophomonadaceae bacterium
CCTCTAAGCCATGCCCATTCTAGTGGTCAGAAATGAGCCGGCAGTTTCTAATAGCCAACCAGAACTGGGAATTAATGGACAAATCAAGCATATTGGAATATAATGACCCTAGCCGTGGTTGGCACCAAACCAGGATTACTGTTCTATAAGCATCCTTGCCGCATAGAATTACTTTGGGGCCAAATACCGGCAAGTGAAGGGGGAATGCGATATGGATTACCAGTTGATCGATGAGATTCTGCGCGAGATCGGGTTGGAGCGGGTCGAGGATGAGGAATCTGACCAGCAGTAAGAAGGGGCCATTTAAGTAACTAACTTAAATGGCCCCCTAATCTATGCCTATTGTGGGTTTAATTGCAGCAGCTGGGAAACGGTCACGAATTCATATCCCTGGTCTTTCAGATTTTTGATAACCACCGGTAAGGCGGTGGTGGGCTGTTTACAGGTATCACTGGCGTGCATAAGGATTATGGCCCCCGGATGCACCTTTTTACTTACCCTTTCGACTATGCTGTTGACCCCTGGATTCATCCAGTCTAATGAGTCCACACTCCATTGGATCACTTCGTAATTGATTTCATGGGCGGCCGCGATCACCTGGTCATTATAGTCGCCATTAGGGGTGCGTATAAGGTTGGCGTCTATCCCGGTGACTTCCTTGATATTATTGTGAGCCTTCATGATTTCTTCCTTTATTTCGGATTTGCTGAGGTTGCTGAGATTGATGTGCCGGTAACCGTGGCTGGCTACTTCATGGCCGTCCTGCTTTATCCGCTGGGGGACTTCAGGATATTGCTTGACCCAGGGCCCCGACAAAAAGAAGGTTGATCTTATGCCGTTCTCTTTTAGTATCTCGATGACCGGCATGGGCGTATTGTTGCCCCAACTGATGTCGAAAGTGAGCGCGACCACTTTCTGGTCGGTTTTAACGTCGTAAACCGGTTTGAGCTTGTGATTGGCTTGGACGTAAAGGACTCCAGTAGTAAGAAACACTACTGACACCAACGCGATCAGCACTATTTTGGCGTGGGTCGTTAATTCATAAAATCCAAACATCTTCATCATATGGATAATCTACCTCCTCGGTTTTATTATTACAGTCAATTTGGCTATATCGGCATTATTCTGTTTTTCCCATCTGGATCAGTTCGCTCATGGTGACAAAACGATAACCGTCCCCGATCAACTGAGTTAGAAAAAGGTCTACTCCCCGGGCCGTCTCCAAGCCATTAACAGCACCATCGTGCAGGATAATGATTTGACCAGGCCGGATGTTGGCAACCACATGGCGGGCAATAGCCTCACCCTTTTTCCCGCTCTGCCAGTCTTTGGCATCCTGCTGCCAAGTCCAATAAGCGACGATCATTGGGTATTGATTGACGAATTCCACCATCCTTTCGGAGAGATAACCGCCTGGGGGTCTAAACAGGGTAGGAGTTTGACCGGTGGCCACTCTGATTATGGTGTTGGTCAGCTCAATCTCGCTCTGAAATATAGCAATGTCGTTTTTCTTGAATTGACTGTAGTTGTGACTATAGCTGTGATTGCCCAGCTCATGACCCAGGGCGGCCATTGTCTTAAGGAGCATAGGCTGTTTCTCGGCCCGGTATCCAACCACAAAAAAAGTGGCTTTTACATTGTGCCGGGCCAGGCTGTCCAAAACAGCCGGGGTTGTTTCGGCATCAGGGCCATCATCGAACGTAAGAGCTACGACCTTCTCGCTGGTGCTTACTGAAGTGATGACTTTTTGTTCTTGCTCCCACTGGTTCATGCTAGGATGTAAGGCCATATTGTAGGAACCCAGACCGAGCAGAAATATCCCGGCAAAAAACAAACCCAAGGTGCGTCTTTTCATGGTGATTATCATTATGTTTTCTCCACAAATACTGGGCAATGCGGTTTCATTAGCCATCAATTATGAGAAGTCATTATAGTCCGTTACTAACATATTGTTGGATTATGGGGAATATGTATGTTTATCGATCTTTCTATTATCTTTCTATTAATAGGAAAGATCAGTTTGGTCATAAAGGCCATGGGAGATTGCTTCGGTGAACGGGGCTGATGAGCCACATGCCGGGCCAGTAAAAACATAGGATCGGGACTACTTTACTATTTGGAAAGACTACTTTATAATATTGATTGTCGCCAACAGCTGATTTCAAGGCGGATCACCATCAGGGGTCGTTAACTCAGAGGTAGAGTGCTTCCTTGACGCGGAAGAAGCCACAAGTTCGAATCTTGTACGACCCACCATATAAGCCTGTAATACCGGGGGTTTAAAGCCTCCGGTATTCTTATGGTGCGCCCGGCATGGGCGCAGTCTAAAGGGTGAAAGTCCCTAGTGCGGGTTGATAGTGCCAAGCACATAGCTTAAGGCAAGGGTGTCCTCGGCGACGAGGAATCTGAAGGAAGCCGGCGGCA
>JAAYJY010000055.1 GCA_012522705.1 Syntrophomonadaceae bacterium
TGCCACTATGGTAGTGGCAATTACTATCAGCGCCGCCGCCAGACGGTGATGAAGAGCCTGATGGAGTTTATCGGCCTGGAACCGGAGCGTTACCAGGTTGCCTGGATTTCCGGGGCCGAGGGGATCAAGTTCCAGGAGACCATGAGCAAGCTGGTCAAAGATGTCAAGCAGATGGGACCCAACCGAAAGCTGAGGGATGCGCAATGAAAGAAATAACTGAACAAATACAAACGATTGCGGCCCGGCTGTTCGAGGAGGGCAAGATAGATATTTTTATCGCCTGGGAGCAGGGCGAACTCGATTTTCAGACCAAAGCCTATGTAGCCCGCAGTAAAGAGGATGCCAAAAACCTTGTGTTCAATGAATATGCCATTTACAATACCGCCAACATGCTGCTCAAGTTCCGCGACGGACACGAACGCATCGGCATCGCCGTCAAGGGCTGCGATTCCCGGGGTATAGTGAGACTGCTGGAAGACCTGCAGATAAAGCGGGAGCGTTTGTATATCGTCGGCATCCCCTGCCCGGGGCTCAAGGACCCCCTGGCGGCGGCCCGCAATTATGGCGGTTTCAACCGGCAGACGGAACCGGATAGTTTGGCCGGGAAATGCCTGGAGTGTATCCAACCCAACCCGGTCATCTGTGACGAGATCATTGGACCGGAACAGAGTCCCCGCCAACAGGGAGACCGTTTTGCCCGGGTGAAAGAGATGGAACAGATGACTCCCGATGAGCGTTACGACTTCTGGGAGAAGACCTTGTCCACCTGTATCCGCTGTTACGCCTGCCGGCAGGTGTGCGTGGCCTGTGATTGCCGCACCTGCATATTCGACGAGATGAAACCTCAATGGGTGGGGCGGGAGAGCAGCACCACCGATAACATGATGTATCACCTGGTCAAGCACGCCCACATGGCCGGGCGCTGTATAGAATGCGGTGAATGTGAACGGGTCTGCCCGGTCAATATCCCCCTGATGCTGTTGAACCAGAAGCTGATCAAGGATGTGGGCGCTTTCTATGGCGGTCCCGAAGCGGGCCTCCAGTATGTGGAAGGAGCTAAACCCCCTTTAAGTGTGTACCGCATCGATGATCCGGACAGCTTTTTATAGGGGGTGGGAAAGATGAAAGTATTAAATAAAAGCAAGCTGATCGAAGCGTTGAATGTCTTAAGCAGCCAACAGGAAGTATTCGTTCCTATACAAAGAGAATCCCAAAGTGGATACTTCAGCTGGGCTGATTACCAGCCTGAACGGGATGAATTGATGCTGGAGGCTTTGAATGTTTATCAATCACCTAAAAATGTGGTGCTGCCCCAGACCGAGAGGATGTATGGCATTATAAGTCAGGGGATGGAAGTTGATATCGACCAGACCTTTGAAGACGCTCACCCTACCCTCATTTTTGGAGCCCGGGGCTGTGACGTCAAAGGCATCCTGGCCATGGACGAGGTCTTCCTGACCCGGGGTTTTGTGGATAGCTTCTACCAGGCGCGGCGGGCCAACAACACCATCGTCGCCAACGCCTGTTATGCGCCGGGGCCCAATTGTTTCTGTACCGCCATGGAGGTGGACCCGGTGGAGCCGGTGGGTGCGGATGTCATTATCCATGACTGTGGGGATTATTATGCTTGGGAAGCCCGCACCGGGAAGGGTGAAGCCGTCACCGCCCAGCTCGATGGTCTGTTGGAAGACAAGGAGGTTAAACTGCCTTCCGCCCAGCCTTTCCAGCTGCAGGTCGATTACCAGGGAGTAGCCGAGAAGCTCAAGGATATGTTCGATCATTCCCTTTGGGACCAGATGGCCGAGCCTTGTATAAACTGCGGCATGTGCACCTACGTTTGCCCATCCTGCTATTGTTTCGACATCCAGGTCAAGATGTTCGGGGAGAAGGGCTACCGGTTCCGGGCTTGGGATTCCTGTATGTTCGAAGAGTATACCCGTGAGGCGGGGGGCGGCAATCCGCGTGGAGCCAGCAAGGAGAGGTTCCGGCAGCGATTCCTGCATAAATTGGAATTTTTCCAGGAGCGTTACGGCACCCCGCTCTGCACCGGCTGCGGAAGATGTATCATCGTCTGCCCCACCGACGTCAATATCGCCAGGATCATCAAGGCCGTGAAGGAGGCGGAGGTAGAGTGATGAACGAAGCTAAAAAAGGCATGGCCATCGAGCAGCCGTTGATACCCACCGTGGTGGAAGTAATAGATATTGTCGACCGCACCCCGGACGTTAAAAGCTTTTTCGTGCGGAACACCGATGGCAGCGGACTCCCGTTCCAGGTTCAACCGGGGCAGTGCGGCATGATATCCCATTTGCCGGTGGGGGAAGCCATGATCTCCTGCACCTGGCAGGAAGAACAGGAATACCTGGAGTTTGCTGTCAAACGAGTGGGTCTATTGACCGACGAACTGCATCGGATAGAAATAGGTCAGAAGGTTGGGGTCCGAGGACCTTACGGCAATGGTTTTCCAGTGGAGGCCTGCAAGGGCAAAGACATGGTATTCATAGCCGGTGGTATCGGCCTGGCCCCCCTGCGCTCCTTTATTAAACATTGCTTCAAGCACCGCCAGGATTATGGCAAGATCACCATCATCTATGGGTCCCGCAGTTCGGCTGACCTCTGTTTCAAGGAGGAACTGTTCGACCTGTGGCCCCGGGAGCAGGACACCCAGGTTTTCGTCACCATCGATAACCCGGAACCAGATTGGGACGGTCATGTGGGTTTCGTGCCCGCCTATCTGGAAGAGCTCGCTCCCAGTCCTGAGGGAGCGGTAGCAGTGGTGTGCGGACCGCCCATAATGATCAAATTTGTCCTGCAGTCCCTGGAGAAGATGGGGTATGCTGACGACCAGGTCATCACCACTTTGGAGATGCGTATGAAATGCGGGATCGGCAAATGCGGCCGTTGCAACATCGGCAGTGAATTCATTTGCCTGGATGGACCGGTTTATTATCTCGAACAGCTGCGCCAGCTGCCAGCGGAATGGTAAGGTGTTACGGGGCCGGTTCGAAACTACTGGAAATATAAAGAACTGCCCTAGGGTGTGCATAATATACTGGCGGACGTTAAGCGATAGCGTGGAAGCCAGTATATTTATGCATTTCACATATGGGCAAGATGTCGATTTTCATTGGTCACAGACAGTTCTCCAGACATGATTACTCTAATAGCCTTATTAACTCGGCCCGCCAAGATATGGGCGGCTTCTTAACCAACCGCCACGAAGCACAGTAGAGAACGCTCTGTTAATACGAAATGCCCGATCAGTTGCCGTACCTTATGTACGTTGCCATGACGGGCATTCCTATTGCCTTCTTCAGGCCTTTTTGTGTTCCCTTGACACCTTAGCTTTCTCTAAAGTTTTATTGATTCCGGTTGACAACAACAATTGCCCTGCATCTGCAGCACCCGACGGTTTACATCATCCCAGTTAACCAGGTTCCACCAGGCTTCCACCCAGGCCGCCCGTTTGTTCTGGTATTTCAGGTAATAGGCATGTTCCCAGACATCGCACACCAGCAGAGGAATCGTGCCCCATTGGGTCAGGTCCTGGTGTTTTTCCGCCTGCAGGACTACCAACTTGGCAAAGGCCGGGTGGCAGGCCAGTACCGCCCAACCGGAGCCTTCTACTGCAACGGCCGAAGCGGTAAAGAGTTTCTTGAAGTTCTCGAAAGAGCTGAAGTCACGATCGATCAGTTCTGCGACCGCTCCGGTTGCAGGGCCGCCCCCGCCCGGTTTCATGTTGTCCCAGAACATGGTGTGGAGGATGTGGCCGGAGCCATGAAAAGCCAACTCTCGTTCAATATGTTTGATCAAACCGAAATCGCCTTTGGCGATCGCGTCAGCCAGTTTGGTCTCGGCACCGTTGAGGCCGTCGACATATCCTTTGTGGTGCATATCGTGGTGTAATCTGACGGTTTCCGCATCATAATGGGGTTCCAGAGCGTCATAAGCATAGGGCAGCTCGGGGAGGGAATGAGCCATTTACCAACACCTCTTTCCAATATTAATATTATTGTTTACCCATTAAGTTTAGCTCAAACCGCACCGTCAAGCCAACCATATGGAGAAAATCATGGGAAATCATGGTTGCCGGTAGGCCGCCCGGCCAAAACTGAGCGCCATATTTAATAAAAGCGACCCGAATCTGGTGGGATTCGAATCGCGCCAAGTCTTGACTAGTGTATAATGTTGCCGGGTGGACCGACTCTGCAGGGTAGGCCGCCCGATTACTGGCAGGAGTTGACCGCCAGTCAGGAGACCGAAACTTGCGATGGTGGGGTATTTCCTCCCGGTCCGACCGTCTTATTGGGTCAACGGGAGTCCATCTACCAGTTTGCTGTTCTTGGTGACAAGGTCATATTGGACATATATAGACTGTTTGTCCAGACAGTTGAACTGAACCCTGACCATTATCGTGCCATCCTTGACGATAGTTTGATACTGGGTGGCCGGGATGGTGACCAACTGGAATGGGGTTTTTCTGGTTTTCTGCGGTTTCACCAGGTCCTGTTCGATGACGATCTCCCGCCGGCTTTTGTCGATATAATATTTTTTGATCTGGTCGACGTTGCCGCTTAATATATAAAGACCCTGTCCGTCATGAATGATAGGGTAGACGGAGGCCCCCTGCCGAGTCTGAAGCAGGGTTATGCCATTATCGTTGGTCACCCAGCCGATACCCAGGTCGCGGAATACTTCCGGCACTTGCTGGATTCTATCGGCCTTGCCCATCGAGGTCAGATAAAGACCAGCCCCGGTCAGCACGATCACTGCCGCTGCTATCAATACGTACTTCCTCACACCATTACCTCCTTTTCGCTGTGACCCCCAACCCGACATGACTTCATGACAGGCTGGCAATTACTGGATCTAATGGGTCAAGACAACCGGTCTTACTAATTCTATTCAGGAGGATGGCTGAACATGTCATCTTCATCTAGTGTTTCGATTGTCATGACTGACACCCCATCCGGTTGTTTGAAAAGAGTTTATCTCAGGTGAAGGCTTTTCCGACGAGAGAAAATAGCAGAGCCGGAATCGGATCCTGGCTCTGCTAGGATGCAAATTAGATGTGGGTTCCAAGTATTCTTGCAAGCTATTGACAGCTTCTCTGGGACCGGCGATGCCCAAGATGGGTCAAACAGAAGAAAACCCGCAGGAGAGGCGGACGAATCGGGCCACGGCTTCAACATCATCGAGGGCAATGACCGGCAGTCTGCTTTCCAGGGGAAAATCGCTCACCAGGGCTACCGTTTGCGGAAGGAGCATGGGGACCGGGTCGATGACCTGGCGCAACACCTCCACCTTGGGCAGAGCTTCTTTTTTAAAGCCCTCCACAATTATCAGGTCGATGTGCGCCGGCACTGATTCCAGTATCTTATCCAGACTTGGTTCTTCTTCATGACGTTGGTATCGTATGCTGAGGCGCGGCGAGATGGCGGCTACAAAGTCAGCCCCCGCTTCCAGGGCCAGTTCGGAATCCTTGCCCGGCAGGACGATAAGGTCGTGATGGGTATGTTTGATGAAAGCTATCTTCAGTCCCTGTTGTTTCAGGTGGGCCATTACCTGTCGTAAAAGTGTGGTTTTGCCGGCGTTATGACGGCCAATAAAACTTATCACCGGTTTCATGTTGATCCCTTTCATTGCTGGTCGGTAGTAATGCCTATATGTTGATGGGGTTGCCAGGATTTTTAGCTGACCTCACGACTGGGCGGCCTGGAATTCAGCGCGCGCCTCCGCGAGCCGGTCACCAGGGTTGCCAAGCCAATTATAACAACTATTACGCCGGTGTAATAACCATTGTTTAGTCCCTGGTCCAGCATCCATCCCCCCAACACCGGTCCGATGGCCCGGCCCAAGCTGTCATACCCCTGGAGTATACCCATGGCGGAACCTTGGGCAGTGAGGGTGCGTTTGGATACGGCCGCTGAAATCGACGGCCGGGTGAGACCGATGCCAGTTGCGAAAACCGCCATGAACAAGATGGAGCTCGGTATGTTATAGGTAAAAATAAATAGGGCCAGGCTGATCCCAAGCAGGGTTATGCCGATGGTGGCAGTTCGTTCTTCGCCCATCCTGGTGATCATCCTCCCTACCAGCAGTCCCTGCACCAGGGCTGAGGTTATACCGGCAGTGGTGAAGGACCAGCCGATATCGCGGGCGGTAAAAGAAAGCTTGGCCTGGGTAAATAGGGCAAAAGTGGCATGGTGGATAGATTCACCGATACTGACCGCCAAGACTACCAGGAAAAAGACTACCAGTGGGCTGCGCAATCCTTCCAGCAGGGAGGCCCTCTCTATCCTGGTTTGTTTGGTGATCCGCTGTTCGACCGGAAGTGATTCCCGGAGTAGGATCCAGATGGCGGCGGCATTGATTACCCCCAGGATGCCAGCGAAAATGAAGGGGAAGGCCAGCGAGATCTGTGACATCAGGCCTCCCAGCGCAGGGCCGAAGACCATTCCCATACCCATGGCGGCGCCTATGGCGCCCATGGCCCCGCCTCGTTTTTCCAGGCTGGTGGAATCAGCAACATAAGCCATGGCCGTGGGCAGAGTGGCACAGGAGAGGCTGCCGCCCACGGCTCGGATCAAGTACAGCATCCATAGTTCGGTGGCAAATCCGAACAACAGAAAGGTAAAGGCGTATCCGATTATCCCGATCAGCAACACTGGCTTGCGGCCGACCCGGTCGGAGTAAGCCCCCCAGATGGGAGCGAATATGAACTGGCACACCGCGTATACCGTGATCAACAGGCCCAGCTGGAGGCCGTTGGCTCCCAACGATTCTGCATAGTACGGCAAAACCGGCATGATTATACTGAAGCCCATGCCCACCAGAAAAATGGACCCAAAAAGGATGGTCATGGGTTTACGGTCGGAAGGGGATTCCATCATCAGCGCACCCTTTACAGCCTGGAATATCAGGCTTTGATCAGATTAATTCTACTCCCTTGGCCGCATTTAGGCCAGGTTTATTTTGGGGCGGCTGATTCGCCCGGGATTGAGCCGATTGAGCCAGTCGCCTCCTTCAAAGCGGCGAAGACCCCGCCCAGTCCGGCCAGATCGCTGGGTATTATCAGTTTGGTGGCCTGGCCTTCGCCCAAGGCTTTGATGGCTTCCAGTGATTTCAGGGCTATAACCTTGTCGTCACTCTCGGCTTCCCGCAGCATGACCAGACTGTCCGCGAAAGCCCGCTGTACGTTGATTATTGCCTGGGCGTCGCCCTCGGCCTCGAGGATCTTGGCCTGCCGGGTGCCCTCGGCTTGCCTGATATTGGCCTCTTTGATGCCCTCGGCGTTGAGTATATTGGCTTGTTTCAGTCCCTCCGCCTCCAATATGGCGGCGGTCTTCTGGCCTTCGGCCAGCAGGATGGCCTGACGTTTTTCGCGCTCCGCCCGCATCTGTTTTTCCATGGCGGTTTGGATGTCTTCAGGGGGCAGGATGTTTTTAAGCTCCACCCGGTTTACTTTGATTCCCCACTTGTCAGTGGCTTCGTCCAGAATAGCACGGAGTTTGGTGTTGACCAGGTCCCGGGAGGTAAGAGTCTCATCCAACTCCAGGTCACCGACGATATTACGCAGGGTGGTGGCGGTCAGATTATCGATAGCGAAAATCGGATTTTGGATCTCATACACGAAACGAAAGGCATCGGTTACTTGATAATAGATAACGGTGTCGATCATCATGGTCACGTTGTCCTTGGTTATTACCGGTTGGGGGGCGAAGCTGACCACTTGCTCCCGCAGATCAACGATGGACCGGAAGGTGTCCACGAAGGGTATCAGCATGTTGATGCCCTGTTCGGCGCTCTTATGGTACTTGCCCAACCTTTCCACTATGCCGACCGAAGCCTGGCGAATGATCTTAATGGAGGAATAGGCTATCAGAATCACGAACAGTACCAGAATCACATTGACGAAAACAGTTAATATGCTATCCATTCACCTCATCCTTTCTTGGTGTTATTGTTGCCGAATATTATTGTCGTACCCTCACTTTAAATTAATGAATGCTTTATCGACCACCAGCTTCACGCCATCGATTCCAGTCACCACCACCCGGATGTTTTCTTCAATGTATTCATTGGATGTGGCGGTCCAGATCTCTCCGTTGACCTTGACCTGACCGAAATTAAGGGGCGAAATCGGGGTGAGGGCCATGCCTTGCTGGCCGATCAGCGCCTTAACCTTGCTGACGGTATCATTGGATTTGACAGTCTTCATCAGCAGCGGCCGGGTAAACACGATCAACACCAGGGTGATTATAGAGAAGACCAACAACTGGGCCGGCAGGCTGATCAAGATTCCTGTCGCGGCGCCGCCAGCTACTAGCAGAGCAGCGATGGCCAGCCACAAGAACCAAAAGCCGGACGAAAATATTTCTACCGCGCCACACAAGATGGCTATAAGGATCCATTGCAGTGATGCCATATACACACCTCCCATCTACGGTTTATTTGACATTGCGATTGTGCGGCAATTAACCTGGTTTCGTTCATTATGCCTGAGTATTGTTTATTCCGACGAAATACATTTAGATATAATATACGTTATTTGGTCCAATTTTACGAATCATCAAAAAGGCGCCCTTCCCGGATGGGGAAAATGGGCGCCTTTTCGGTTGCTGCATTTCGAAAATATATAAGAAGTGATTGCTGCGGTACGAAGCTATTATTGACCGCCAAACTGGTAGAGATCGCCCTCCTGGGTGATACCCGACCGGACCAGTATTTCCGGTTTGGGCAGTTTCAGGCCAAGGGCTTCCATGAGGACATCCTCGATCACCTCAACCGGCTGGACCTGGAGCTGTTCCCGCACCTCATCAGGCAGATCTTTGAGGTCGCGCATGTTTTCCTTGGGGATGAGCGCCTTTTTGATACCAGCCCGATGGGCGGCCAGCAATTTCTCCTTGATCCCGCCTACTGGCAGAACCGCTCCCCGCAAGGTTATCTCCCCGGTCATGGCCAGGGCCGGATCTACCTTGATGCCGGTAACCAGTGAGGCCAGGGCAGTGAACAAGGCCACCCCCGCTGAGGGACCGTCTTTGGATATCGCTCCCGACGGTACGTGGATGTGCACATCCCTATCCTTGAAGTTGAAGTTCAGGCTGCTCAACGCCAGCCGGGATTTGATCAGGCTCAGCGATATGCGGGCTGATTCCTGCATCACTTCACCCAGTTTGCCGGTCAGGATCAACTGCCCTGACCCGGCCATATCAGTACACTCGATGAACAGGATCTCTCCGCCCACCGGGGTCCACGCCAAACCAGTGGCCACCCCTGGGGGATTGTCGTCCTGGGCTACATCATGCCGGGCTATCTCGTTCCCCAGTATCTCTTCCAACAGGTCCGGAGTTACCAGGTAGGGGGCTGGCACCTTGCCGGAAACGATTTTCTCCGAGGCTACCCTGGCGATGGAGGCCAGTTGTCGTCTCAACCCTCTGACTCCCGCTTCCTGGGTATAATCGGCTATCACTTTGCGGATGGTATCATCCTCGATGACCAACATATCGGTGGTCAGCCCGTGTTCCTCCAGTACTTCCGGCACCAGGTGCCCCTTGCCGATATAGAACTTTTCGTTGTGGGTGTAGCTGGATATATGGATTACCTCCATTCGGTCCAGCAACGGTCCCGGTATCGTATCGGTGGAGTTGGCGGTAGCTATGAAGAATATTTCCGACAAGTCGTACGGGACTTCCAGGTAATGATCAGTAAAAGTGTTGTTTTGCTCGGGATCCAAGACCTCCAGCAATGCACTGGCCGGATCGCCATTATAGGCGGCCATCAGTTTATCCACTTCGTCCAAAACGAAAACCGGGTTCTTCTGGCCGGCCTTGCGCAGGTTCTGAATTATCCTGCCCGGCAAGGCGCCCACATAGGTGCGGCGGTGACCGCGAATCTCAGCTTCATCCTTTATGCCTCCCAGGCTGACGCGGATATACTTGCGCCCCAGGGCGGCGGCTATGCTTTTGCCCAGGCTCGTTTTACCGGTACCCCGCGGTCCTACCAGCAATATGATGGAGCCTTTCTTATCCTTTTTGAGCTTCATAACCGCCAGATGCTGGATGATGCGGTCTTTGACTTTCTCCAGTCCGTAGTGCTGGTCATCGAGGATCTGGCGCGAGACCGTCAAGTCTATTTCCCGGGTCTCGCCCGGTCGCCAGGGCAGTTCCACCAGGATGTCCAGGTAGTTGCGAATAACGTTGTAATCCGGACTGTTGGGACTTTGACTCTCGTATTTGTCCAGTTCGGCCAGAGCCACCTTCAGCACCTCGGGGGGCATGCCCGCTTCCTCGATCAGTTGTCGGTAGTTTTTGCCTTCCGATGAGCCTCCCTCCTTCAGCTCATCCTGGATATTCTTTAACTGTTCCCGCAGTACCGTCTCCCGATGAGCCTTGTTGGCCTTCTCGTTCATCTTCTCGGCCAGCTCGATCTGTAGTTTGATGGATTCTTTTTGCTTGAGCAGATGGTCCATAAATTGGAGGCTGCGCTCTTTAAGGGAGCGGGTCTCGATCAGGGCCTGCTTCTCGGCGCCGGAAATATGCAGATACTGGCCTACATGTCCCATTAACAGGTTGAGGTTCTGTTCACTGTCGAACGCCTTGACGAAAGGCTCAGAACCTTTGAAGTGAGCCCCGATCTCATGAATCAGGCTCTTGATATAGTTGAGCATTTCCTCCTGGCTTTTGAGGTCCAGATCCACATCATCCGGGGCCAGGATGTACTCTGCCCAGACTGTTCCATCATCTATGGACAGCTGGGAAATTTCTACCCGCTCCAATACCTTTATCCTCAATAGGTGATGTTGTTCCTCCTTTTGTTTGGCGAGCAGTTTGACCAGAGTGCCAACCCGATGGAAATCCTCGGTACCAGGAGGATTGGGCTTGGTACTCCGTTTCAGGGCCAGGACAATGGCTTGCTCCTGGCCCTCCTGCAAGAGGGTGTGGAGCGACTCCCCTTTATATGCCAAAGTGTATTCCATTCCCGGCAATAAAAGTATGTCCGAAATGGGTATGACATTCAGTTTCAAAGTTTCTTGGTTGTTCATGTTGATCGTCCTTCCTGTAGGTGGGTCACTAAATTAAGTGAGCAATCATTTATAATAAGAGCAAAATAATAAGGGATCAATCCCATTCACCAACGTTACAATTATCTAAGCAAGGCATCTTGGATCATCTTGATCAAATCTTCCAGAATCGGCTCGGTATCAGTTCCCTGGTCGTGATATTGGATCGCGATGGTTTTGACCGGGTTGAACAATATGGCATGAATACTGGTATTGTCCACATTTTTCAAGACGCGTCGGCGCTTGAATTCATCCAAGACATCCTCCATGGGCAACCGCTGCGGGTGGGCCGGGCACTTTTCGGCCAGAGCCGGACAACTGGAGAACTGTTCTACGAAATAAAAAACTTCACCATGCTTGGTTATGAAGGTGTAGTAAGATCTGACCAGGGTATCGATTAGCTGCTTACCAGACATGTCCTTCTTTACCCGGGCGGTTAAATAATCTCTCACCTGCTGTTGGTATTCCTGATAGGTGTCCTGGAGCATGGCTTCCTTATTATCATAATAGATATAAACGGTAGCCGGTGATACTCCTGCCTCCCGGGCAATCTTGGCTATGGAAGCGCCCTGCAGCCCTTCCGACCATATCAGCTTAAGCAACGCTTGTTTGATACTCTGCTGTTTGTTTTCGTCCCTTCTGCGCATAACATCACCTTGTTGTAATAGTAAATGAACATTCACTTATAGTCAAGGAAAATGTTGGCCCGAGCCTAGTTGACTGTATGCTCCGGGTGTTTTAAGATTATATGGAAAAATACAGGCTCACAGCGGTTGGAAAGGCAGAGTATGGAAAACGACAGGAGAATGGCGGTACTTATAGACGCCGACAATGTATCCGACAAATATATCAAATACATCTTCAGTGAGATCCCCAACCATGGCACTCCCACCTACAAAAGGATTTATGGGGATTGGACCAGTCCCAACCTCTCATCCTGGAAGGGGGTACTGCTCCATTACTCCATAACTCCAATCCAGCAGTATAGTTATACTACCGGAAAAAACTCCACTGATTCAGCCCTGATAATAGATGCCATGGATATCCTGTATTCCGGGCATGTCGATGGATTCTGCATAGTGTCGAGCGACAGCGACTTTACCCGGTTGGCAGCCCGACTGCGAGAATCGGGCATGTATGTGATCGGCATGGGCGAAAAGAAAACCCCCCTGCCGTTTATTACCGCCTGTGAGAAGTTCAAATATCTGGAGGTTTTGGCCGCACCCACCACTGATGAGAAAACCCCGGCGACCGGCAAAGCTGACAAAACAACCCCGTCTCAGGAAGGGATGGCCGACATCCCCGAATTGATAGCGACTATCCGCACCATCGTCAATGAGACCTCCGACGATGATGGCTGGGCATTTCTGGGCGAAGTCGGCAAGCGGCTCAATAAACGTTACCCTGATTTTGACACCCGCAACTACGGTCACGCCAAGCTTACCCCACTTATATCATCTTTGAAGCAGTTTGAGATTCAATCGCGCAAATCAAGCCGTCCTCATATTACCCTCAAATATATCCGTAACAAATAAGGTCTTAATAGCTGTGAAAAATAAAAGCTCCGGCCGTGTAATTGGCCGTTTTTTTAAGTCCGGGTCCGCTATTTCCAGAGCGCAGCCAGGCTGATCTCCGTATAGGGGCTACCCGGTTTGACAAAACTGGGGGTAGATATAAAATATAAATAGTCACCTATTTGCACAAGTTTGTGCACAAAAGGAGGAGCTAATGCCAGCTTTAAGGAAAGACCTGCTTAATCCCACCTTGATCAATATCCTGGAGAGTTTTGGGCTGGACAAAAACTATGTCAAGGGGGAGGGTAGTTATCTGACCGATGACAAAGGTATCCGTTACCTGGATTTTATTTCCCAATATGGAGCGGTACCCTTCGGCTACAACCCCGAATTCATATGGGAGGCGCTGTCCTCCGCCCGAGAGAGAAAGCTGCCCAGCCTGGTCCAGCCTTCGCTGCCGGGTGAGGCCTTGCGGTTGGCCAACATGCTGGCCCAATGCTCACCCGGTGAACTATGCTATGCCACCTTTTGCCAGAGCGGTACTGAAGCAGTGGAAGCAGCTCTGAAACTGGCTCGTTCAACCACCGGGCGAGAGATAATCATATCGACTCACAACAGTTTTCACGGTAAGACCCTTGGATCTCTGTCGGCTACCGGCAAGCCTTCCTACCAGACGCCTTTCCGGGCTCCCGCCCCAGGGTTCATCAAGATCCCATATAATGATGCTGCCAGCCTGCGCCAAGTCCTGGAAGACCATCATGATGAGGTGGCCGCTTTCATCCTGGAGTTGGTGCAGGGTGAGGGCGGAGTTGTGATGGGCAAGTCCGATTACCTGCGGGAAGCCCAGCAGATATGCCGGGAATTCGGAGTGCTGTTCATCGTCGACGAAATCCAAACCGGATTGGGGCGGACCGGCCGTCTTTTCGCCTGTGAGCATGTGGGTCTGGAACCCGATATCCTGACTTTGGCCAAAGCGTTGGGCGGGGGTCTGGTGCCCCTGGGGGTATGCCTGAGTTCTCCCGCAGCCTGGAACGAGGATTTCGGCATGTTGCACAGTTCTACCTTCGCTAATAACAACGTTACCTGCGCGGTGGGCATCGCCGTGCTGGAATGGCTTTGTGCAAATGAACAATCGTTGATCAAAGAGATAGCCGTCAAAGGGGAATACATTTTAGAGAAAGCCCGCGCTTTGGGCCGTAATTACCCCACCGTGGTCAAGGAAGTGCGGGGACAGGGGTTGCTGGTGGGGGTGGAATTTCATTCCCTGCAGGACGTCGGTTCATATGATATGGCTTTTATGGAGGAACAGGGAGGCTTTACGGCCTTGCTGGCCGGTTTCCTGCTTAACGTTTATCAGATCCGGCTGGCTCCATTCTTGAACAATTCCATGACCCTGCGGCTAGAACCAAATCTGATCATAACCCATGAAGAAATCGAGCATGTCATGGAAGCCCTGGAGGTCATATGCCAACTGCTTAATTATCGGGACTACGCCAGCCTTTACAGATATCTGATCGATGACGCCCGCAAACCCGGGATCTTCAATGATTTTCGACCTGCATCGCGAAGGATCAAGAGCTCACAACTGCAACCGGGAGAAAAACCTGCTCGCAAATTCGCCTTCGACATCCACTATCCGGCTCCGGAAGATGTGGTGATCAATAATCCTTCCTTTGCTGCCTACACCCGCGATGAATTGTACAAATTGATGGAGTGGGAGAGCAAAACCAATGTGCCAGGTCTGACCTGCACCATGCCGGCTCTCAGGTCTCTGGACGGGACCGTAGCGGAAGGATGGCTGATCGGAGTTCCGATGGGGGCTCGGGAGATAATGGGACTGCCCAACCGGGACGTGGTGGATGTAATTGCCCGGGCAGTGGATATGGGGCGCGACATGGGTGCGGAGATCGTGGGCCTGGGAGCCCTTACTTCGGTGGTGACCAAGGGCGGCCGCGCGGTGACGGGAAGAGATGTGGCTATTACCAGTGGCAACAGTTTTACCACCTTGATGGCAATCGAAGCCCTGTTCCTGGGAGCTGAGAAGATGAACATCGAACCCGTGGCGGCCAGGGCTGGAATAGTGGGGGCCAATGGGTCCATCGGCCGGGCTTGTGCGATGATGGTGTCGGAAAAAGTATGCCGGATGATTTTGTTTGGCAGCCCTCAGCACCCTACCAGCAGCCGTTTGCGTTTAAATTCGCTGGCTCGCGACATTTTCATTTATGCCCGCACTCGAATGAGGGAGGGGGTCCTGGAGGGGATGAGCCTCTGGCTCCACCGGATATTGGAGATTCTGGGCAATCAAACGGTAGATGAAGCCCGCCGCTGGGCTCATTTAATTACCGCGGAGAAGGAACTCACCCTTGATATGATCCAGCAGGTCTGTGGTTACCTGGGCATCGGCGAACCGATTAAAACCAGCACCGATATTGCTTTCGACCTGCCTGATTGCGACCTGATAGTTGCAGCCAGTAACAGCCCCGATTATCTTATATATGCGGATAATCTGCGTTCCGGGGTGGTGGTATGCGATGTGGCACGTCCCGCTGATGTGGCCCCTGAGGTGTATGAAAAGCGGGATGATGTTCTGATCCTTGAAGGTGGTCTGGTACAGTATCCGGACGATATTTGTTTCGGCGCCAACCTGGGCTATCGTGACGGGGTCAACCTGGCCTGCCTGTCGGAGACTGTTCTTTTGGCTTTGGAGGGCGATAGCCGTGACCACAGCATCGGAAATATCCTTTCCCTGGAGACCATCCAATATCTACGGGGACTGGCCCGAAAACACGGTTTTTCCTTGGCTGGTCTGCGGATGGGCAACCACGAGATCGATGATCGGGACATAGAGAGAATATACCGCAATTCACTGCATTTTAAGCAGGCTGAAAATATGTAGATTACAAAATCTGCAGGAATTGGGACTATGGAATCGAATACTCTATAGAAATAACCCAGTTGGGCAGGGGGCACTCATTAAGGAGGGACTTGGATGAATGAATTTGTACAGGATATAACCATCAAGGCCAATGGCAAGTGGTATTTTGGCCAGGCGGAAATGTTCAGGCGCCAGATACTCAATATCCTGGCCAGGAACATGCATCGCAGCGATGATGGAAGCTATTATATAAAGATGGGTGAGGAAGAGAATCCGGTGATCGTGGAGGACGTGCCCTATTTGGCCAGCGGCATCAAGGAGAGCCAGTTCCCCATTACCTTGGTTTTCCACGACCTGCAGGAGATGGTTCTGGAGCATGAAATGAAATTGTTTTTCAAAGGTGATGTCCCCTATATCACCTACCAGCATGAAGGAGACACCCGTTTGAGCCGGGGCGTCTATTGGAAATTGAGCCAGCATTTCGACTGCCGGGGTGATGAGGTATATATCGTGCCCCCCCAGTCATAAACTTATCCTAGCAGGCAGCGTATTCACATTTGGCTGAATGACTTGGGGCTAAGGTCGGTCAAATTTGCCGAGCCGCTTACTTGGCTGGGAAACGGCCGCCGCCAAGCCCGTTTCACCTAAAAATCCATGCAAGAGCAAGAAGTCCGTTCCCGGTATCGGGAACGGACTTGTCACGGTTATTTGATTTTGGGGTGATGCATGGCCGTGGTGCGGAAACGAGCCTCGTTTATCTGCAGGGCTTTATCTATTTCGGCCAGCATCTGATCCCGGTCGCGGGGCAGTATGCCGTTGATGTTCCAGTAGTTGGAGATATGGTCGCTGACTGCCATACTGCCCTGGCATTGTAGATTTTCGATCAGGACCCGGATCTCCCGCAAAGCCTCGTGGGGGCTCAATAACTGCATGGTTCCGGCTTTGATCTCTTCCATGATAGGGGTATTGCCCTCGGGGGCGAAGGTGCGTAGTCTGATGTAGTCCGGATTGATGGCGCTCAGCACCCGGGCGCTGCCCTCCGCATGTTCTTTCCAACGTGCCCGGCCGCCAATTCCCACCATATAGTATTCGCTGACCTCGATGCCTGTCTCTTTCAGCTTCTGACCCGCAGTTATTATCTCAGCCGCGGTGACACCTTTGCAGATTCTTTCCAGAGTTATGTCGTCACCGCTTTCCATGCCCATGTGGATGCGGGTCAATCCTGCCTCTTTGAGTCTCTTTAACTCCTCCAGGCCTTTCTTGTTCACGAAACGGGCTGAACCGTAGATGGTTATCCGCTGTAACTCGGGGAATAGCTCCCGGGTGAAGCGGAAAATCTCCTCCAGTTGGGCGGTTTTCATTATGATGGTGTTGCCATCCGGGAAAAAGACCGATTCCACAAATGGTCCGTAATAGTCACGGGCGGTGACCAGGTCTTCTTTTATATCCTCTACCGACCGCACCCGGAAGCGGGTGTTTTTGTACATCGAGCAGAAGGTGCACTTATTATGAGGGCAGCCTACAGTGGCCTGAATGAGCAGACTGCCGGCTTCGCTGGGCGGTCTGAATATGGTGCCTTCGTAACGCAAAATCATCACTCCTTAGCCGATAGCATAGCAGATTTGACCGTATAGCGCCACGAGGGGTTGTCAAATGCCCTAGGAACTTCTGCTTTTTAGGCGCGGGATAAACCGATTATGGGAATAAACCGGAAGCTTGGCTCATATTTTTAATAGGGAATAAAAGGGGGGATGGATTACATGACCAAGAAATTGATGATAGCCTTGGCTATGATGATCTTGTCGGCATGTCTGATCAGCGGTGGCTGCTCTCGGATTGACGACAGCAAGGTCGACTCCTGGAAAGACATGTTCAAGATACCCACCGGCCGTGATAAGGACACTGATGAAAAAACCATTGATTTTCCGACTCTGGTCAATTCTAGGGCTGAACAGGTAATGGTTAAGCTCTATTTTATGGACGACCAGGCCCAACAACTGGTGGTGGAAGAACGCAGTATTGACAAGGTAACCGGTATTGCCCGGCAGACCGTGAACGAATTGATCAAAGGTCCTTCCAATCCGGAACTCCAGGCGGTAATTCCGGCGGGTACCCAGTTACTCGACATCAACATAAAGCCGGACGGATTGTGTATAGTGGATCTGAGCCGGGAGGTCAACCAGGTCAGCAGTCCCCAGCAAGGTGAACTCATGGTCCAGGCCATAGCCAACACCATGGGCCAGTTCACGACTGTGGAGGAAGTAAGTTTCCTGGTAGAGGGTGAAAATGCAAATGTGCTGGGAGGAGTTGTGGTAGCCTTGCCGGTGCAGGCCGACTCTAGTTTGTGATTGGTATCTGGTATCTGGAATCGGGAACAAATAGGGAATATGCTAGTCCAAAGGAGAAGCAGGTCAGACTTCTCCTGTTTTTTTGCGCCAAGAGAACTTGCTTAAACTGGAATATGGTGTGCAAAAGTGATAGAGTATGTAATGGATTACCGGGGCTGGACCGACCAGCTTCGGCGTTGACGGATGGAGTGGAGGGTTGGATTTGGAAAGCAGACCCATCGGCATATTCGATTCCGGCGTAGGAGGGCTGACCGTAGTCAGAACCCTGATCGACAGGCTGCCCGATGAGAATTTCATATATTTCGGTGATACCGCCCACGTTCCTTACGGCACCAAGACCCGGGAACAATTATTTGGTTATGCCCGCGACATAACCGACTTCCTGCTTAGCCACCAGGTTAAAAGTATTGTTATCGCCTGCGGCACGCATTCTTCAGTGACCCTGCCGGAGATGGAGACAGCTTGTCCAGTGCCCATGGTGGGAGTGGTCGGACCGGGGGCACGGGCGGCGGTCAAGACGACTCGCAACGGCAGGATAGGGGTAATTGCTACCCAGGCCAGTGTGAACAGCGGGTCCTATGCCAAGGCTATAGAATCCATCAATCCGGGCTACTCTGTTTATTCGGCTGCCTGCAGTCAATTCGTTCCCCTAGTGGAAAGCGGTCTGTTGAACAGTCCCGCTACCCGCCAAGCGGTGCGGGAATATATCACGCCGCTGTTGGATGAAGGCATCGACACTCTGGTGATGGGTTGCACCCACTACCCTTTTTTGGCTCCGGTTATTGAAGAATTCGTGGGAACCGATGTTATCCTGGTCGATCCGGCTGAAGAGACAGTCACTGAACTGGCGGATATATTGACCTCCCAGCATTTACAAAACAGCGGTCCCCGGCAATACTGCAATTTCTATGTGAGCGGCAAACCTGAAAATTTCCTCCAGTTGGGCCGGACGCTGATCGGGAATGTTATAGAGATGGTGAACAAACACAGCCTGGACGGGGACCAGCCCCGGGTTGGGTTTAAGGGAGAGAAATATGCGCAGCATATCGGCTGAGACCGTGGCAGAAGCGGTTTGCCAAGCCGTCATCGAGATCAATACCCACCTGCCCGGCGATATTGAGATGGCCATGGAGCAGGCTCTGGATAGAGAGACCAATCCCGCTGCCCGCCGGAGTTTACAGATCTTGCTGGAGAATGCCCGTATCGCCCCCCAGGACCAGGTGCCCTTGTGTCAGGATACCGGTATGGTGGTGGCTTATGTTGAGGTGGGACAAGATGTCCATATCTCCGGAGGCTCTCTGGAGGCGGCGGTCAACCAGGGAATCCATGATGGCTACCTGCGGGGCTACCTGCGCAAGTCGATAGTTCAGGATCCCTTCAACCGGGTTAATACCGGTGACAACACTCCGGCAATCATCCATTTCCATCTGGTGGAGGGGGAAGCCCTGCGCATCTTGCTGGCGGCCAAAGGGGCCGGCAGTGAGAACATGGGGCAGCTGGCCATGTTGAAACCAGCAGCCGGGATCGAAGGGGTCAAGCAGTTCATTCTCAAGGTAGTGCGGGAGGCAGGCAGTAATCCTTGCCCACCTATCATAGTAGGGGTGGGAGTAGGCGGCAATATGGAAAAAGCCGCCTCAATGGCCAAAGTGGCGGTATTACGGCCGGTGGGAGAACCTAATTCCCAGCCGGAATTGGCGCGGTTGGAGGCCGGCATGCTGGCCGCTATCAATGATTTGGGAATAGGAGTCCAGGGTTTGGGCGGCGCTACCACTGCTTTGGCTGTACATATCGAGACCTTCGCGACTCATATGGCCAGCCTGCCGGTAGCGGTGAATCTTGGATGCCATTCCACCCGCCGCACATGCATCAATTTGTAAGATTTCGGGAGCAGAATAATGAAGACCATACAGGCGCCTTTAAAAAGGGAAGATATAATGAAGTTGACCGCCGGCGAACCGGTGCTAGTGAACGGTACCGTGTATACCGCTCGGGATGCCGCCCATCAAAGGATGGCAGCTGCTATTCGGGCGGGGGAGATGCTGCCCTTTGACCCCCAGGGACAGGTGATCTATTATACCGCCCCCAGTCCGGCTCCCCCGCAGAGGGTAATCGGGTCAGCGGGACCGACCACCTCCGGGCGAATGGATATCTATACGCCGCTCCTTATCGAGCGGGGGCTGAGGGTGACGATCGGCAAAGGGGAACGGGACCAGGCGGTCAAAGAGGCCATGCGCCAATATGGTGCAGTATACCTGGCTACGGTAGGTGGAGCCGGTGCCTACCTGGCCCGGCGGATAGTCTCCGCCACGGTGGTAGCTTATCCGGAATTGGGACCGGAGGCGGTTTACCGCTTGGAGGTCAGAGATTTCCCTTGCACAGTGGCCATCGATGCCTGGGGCAACGATATATACCAGCGGCAATGAATAATTCCTAGGAGGTAGTTATGACCAGACCCAATAACCGACAAAATGATGAGATGCGGCCCGTCCGCTTCACTCCCGGATTCACCAAAAGCCCGGATGGATCGGTTTTGGTCCAGACCGGCGATACCATGGTATTATGTACGGCGATGGTAGAGGCCAAGGTGCCGCTGTTTTTGAGAGGCAGTGGTTCCGGATGGGTGACGTCCGAGTATTCGCTATTGCCTTCTTCAACTGAAACCAGGACCCAGCGGGAGGCCGCCAAGGGGAAGATTACCGGCCGGACCTCGGAAATCCAGCGACTTATCGGGCGGTCACTGCGGGCGGTGGTTGACCTGCCGGCTTTGGGTGATAGGACAGTCTGGGTCGATTGCGATGTCTTGCAAGCGGACGGGGGGACCCGAACGGCGGCCATCAGCGGCGCATTCGTGGCCTTGTGCCTGGCTTTGATGAAACTCCAGGCGGAAGGCGTCATCAACCGACTTCCCATCCTCGATTATGTGGCCGCTACCAGTGTGGGCATTGTCGATGGGGAGACCGTGCTGGACCTGGAATATGTCGAAGACTCCCGCGCTGAAGTGGATATGAACGTGGTCATGACCGGCAGGGGTAGTTTTGTGGAGGTGCAAGGAACAGCGGAAGGAACCCCCTACAGCAAAGCCAAACTGGATGAGATGCTGGTCCTGGCGGAGAAGGGGATCCAGGAAATTTTAAAGTTTCAAGCGAATATAATCGGAAAGGGAATTGGTAATGGCCCGGGACTTGTTGATAGCGACTAGCAATCGGAAAAAGAAATCCGAACTGCAGGAAATTCTGGCCGGATATGATATCAACGTGGTTAGCTTGGATGAGTTGGAAGGCATGCCTGACATCGATGAAGATGGGGCTACCTTTGCCGATAATGCTCTGAAGAAAGCTCGGACCATGGCCAAAATCAGCGGGATGCTGACCTTGGCTGATGATTCCGGCCTAATGGTGGATGCCCTCGGCGGGGCGCCGGGGATTTATTCAGCTCGTTTCGCCGGGCCAGACTGCAACGATGCCGACAATAACGCCAAATTGTTGAAGTTGTTGGGTAAAGTACCGAAGACCGAACGGACCGCCCGGTTCGTTTGTGTAATAGCCATGGCAATCCCCGGCAGTATTGCTGAGACGGCGCAGGGCATCTGCGAGGGCAGGATAATTGAGACCCCCCGCGGACAGAAGGGCTTTGGTTATGATCCCCTGTTCATCCCTGCCGGTTGCACCCAAACCTTCGCTGAACTGGGCGAGGGGATGAAGAACCAGATCAGTCACCGGGGCCGGGCCTTACAGGCTGCCAAACCGCTGTTGCGGCGGCTTTTAAATATGGAGGGCTGAGTTTGCTGATCGCGGCAGTAGCCGACACCCATGGCCAAACCGAGGCTATAATTGCCTGTCTGACCTTAATCAAACCCGACTACCTACTGTTCGCGGGTGATTTTTACCGGGACGGGCGGACCATTGCCAATAAACTCAAGCTGGCAGCCACCATCGTGCCCGGCAATTGTGACCCATCCTCGCACCACCGGCCGGAACAGGTGGTGGACCTGCAAAAACACAGGTTTTTATTGATCCATGGCCATCAACACGGGGTAAAAACCAGCCTGCAGCGTTTATATTACCATGCTCGTGAACTGGAAGTCGCGGCGGTGGTCTTCGGCCATACCCATAAGCCGTTTTGCGAGCGGGTGGGAGATATCTGGATGATCAATCCAGGCAGTCCGGCGCGGCCCAGACTGTCCGACCCGGCTAGTTACGCCCTGATAGAAGTGGACCAGGAGAATATTAACCCGACAATCAGAAGAATAGGCATCTGAGAGGTTGAGACTCAAGTTTTAATTTGCGGATGAGGCGACAACCGGTTTTTGTTAAAGTATAATGCTATTAGGCGGGTGCGCAATATACATAATAATTAGACCGTTTTCGAAAGGGGAATCAAGGTGGAAGAACTGGCGAAACAAGTAAAAAACGAGATGTTGCGGACGGCAATATGGTTTGCCATAGCAATGGGCATAGGGATAGGAATATTTATGGTCCTGTGGAGATAGATTATTGATAGGGCAGATTCCAGGGAGCGGTTGACTTCAACTGCTCCTTGTTTATTAACGAGCCAGCGCGCTGCGGAAGTCCTGGTGAGAATTGACAACCGGACTGACCTCATTTATAATAATGACATCAATACCTATAAGGGGTATGCAGGGGGACCAAATGCAAGCGGAAGAAAGAAAAAAGATTATTTCCCGATTGAGACGGATTGAGGGCCAGGTGCGCGGGGTGCAGCGAATGATCGAGGAAGAAGCGGATTGTAGCGAGATTCTCAATCAGATAGCGGCTATAAAATCGGCGGTCCACCAGGCTGGGGTAATCATATTTGAGAATCACGCCCATGAATGCATCGCCAAATCGCTCCAAACGGGCGATAGCGGAGAAGCCTTCGATGAGATGGTTAAAGTGATGGGTTGGTTTATTAATCTGCAATAAAGGAGGAATCTAAATGTCAAATGTCAAAACCATAAACACAGACAATTTTGAAAGCGAAGTGTTAAAGGCGGATAAGCCGGTTTTAGTGGACTTTTGGGCTCCCTGGTGCGGACCCTGCAAGATGATAGGACCGGTAGTGGACAGCCTGGCCGATGAAAACGCCGCCAAGCTAGCTGTGGGCAAGATCAATGTGGATGAAAATCCGACCCTGGCTGCTCAGCATGGAGTACGGGGAATTCCCACCCTGTTGTTCTTCAAGGCAGGCGAGGAAGTGAAGCGTATCGTGGGTGGGCAAAGCAAGAATCAGCTCCAAAAGACCATCGACGAAGTGACCGGTTAAATGGCTCCAGTGAAGTGAATCAAATAGTGACTGGGAGGATGACCATCATTATGTATGGTCATCTTTTTTTATGGTGCGCCCGGCATGGGCGCAGTCTAAAGGGTGAAAGTCCCTAGTGCGGGTTGATAGTGCCAAGCACATAGCTTAAGGCAAGGGTGTCCTCGGCGACGAGGAATCTGAAGGAAGCCGGCGGCA
>JAAYJY010000056.1 GCA_012522705.1 Syntrophomonadaceae bacterium
ATATCCCCTTCATGATGTGCTCCGATCAGGATGGCAGCATCGGCAAATCCTACGGCATTTACGATGAAGACAGCGGAACCGAGACCCGCGGTCGCTTTATAATCGACCCGGATGGCAACATCCAAGGATTTGAGGTATTATCACCCCCGGTGGGCCGCAATGTACCAGAGTCCATCCGCCAGTTGCAAGCATTCCAGTTGGTCAGGGCTTCAGAGGGCACCAAGGCTACCCCCTCAGGTTGGAAACCAGGCAAACAGGTACTGGAGCCGGGACCGGAATTGGTCGGCAACGTGTGGAAGGTGTGGAAGGTGGAACAGGCCTTCGATTAGGCCAAAGAAAGCAAAACAAAGTTAAGGGAATGTTGGAGGCTGCACCGTCATTAACGAC
Source organism: Syntrophomonadaceae bacterium (assembly GCA_012522705.1). Taxonomy (GTDB): domain Bacteria; phylum Bacillota; class Syntrophomonadia; order Syntrophomonadales; family Syntrophomonadaceae; genus PHAA01. The sequence goes on from JAAYJY010000056.1 coordinate 388, forward strand.
GGTGCAGCCTCTTCTCTAGGTGCTTATGAGCGCGGCTGCAAATCGGAAGGTCAACCTCCGGCTGCCAGGTCCATACCTTGGCAATACTGCTCAGGCTGACTAAAAAGTCCCTCGGCCGGTTTCAAGTCGGTCCAAGAAACCCAGCTTCCGTTATCCTTTCTCCTTCTTCTCCATAGCGGCTTTGAACAGGTCGCCCAGGTTCTGGCCGATGTCTTCCTTATCGCTGTACTGGCGGATAAGTTTTTCGTTGATCTGACGGGCCCGCTTGGAAGTGCCCAGGCTCAGGTCATCCCTTTCCTTCTCAGGCTGGCGGTGGCCGCAGCTGCGGTCGGGGCAGACCAGCATCTTCCCCCGCTTGCCGTTTACGATGAGCATGTTCTTGCCGCAGGAGGGGCATTTGCTCTTGCTGACATTGGTGGGTTTGTAATCGCTCTGGTCGGCTTTGACTCCGCCCACCATCTCCCGGGCGCTCTGCCGGATACCCTGGATAAATTCCTTTTTGCCCCCCCGCCCCCGGGCGATCTCGGTCAGTTTCTTTTCCCATTCGGCCGTCAATTCCGGTGAGCGCAGGGCCGGCGGGGCCAAAGGGATCATCTGAATGCCCTTGGAGGTGGGCACCAGTTCCTTGCCATGACGCTCGATATAAAAAGTGTTCAAAAGCTTCTCGATTATCTCCGCCCGGGTGGCCGGGGTGCCCAGACAGCTCCCCTTCATGGATTCACGCAATTCTTCATCCTCGATGAATTTGCCGGGATTTTCCATGGCGGTCAGGAGAGTAGCCTCGGTGTAGCGGGTGGGCGGTTTGGTCCGGGCTTTATTCGTCTTGCAGCTCTCAAGCTTCTTCTGGCTGCCTTTGATCTGATCGCTCAGAATCTGATCCGGCAGTTGTTCCTCGGCGCTCTCCTCTTTCTCCGGCATGGTACTGGTGACTGCCTTCCAGCCGCGGTCCTTGACCACCTTGCCGCGGGAGTGAAAACGCTCCCCGGCCACCTCGGTGATCAGGGTGGTCTGGTCATAGCGATAAGACGGGTATAAAACAGCGATAAAGCGCCGGGCGATCAAATCATAGAGCCGCCTTTCCTCCCCGCTCAAAGCCTCCAACTTCAGTGGCTGCTCGGTGGGGATTATGGCATGGTGGTCGGATACCTTGCTGTCGTCCACCAGACGCTTGCCGGGGGCCAGTTTCTGCTGCCGCAGCGGTTTGACCAGATCGGCATAAGTTCCCACCCCCATGGCTTTCAAACGGATGGGAAGAGTGGGTACGATATCATGGCTCAGATAACGGGAATCGGTCCGCGGATAGGTGACCAGTTTGTGCTCCTGGTACAGGTTCTGCAGCACGGAAAGGGTCTTCTGAGCCGACATATTTAGGCGCCGGTTGGCATCGCGCTGCAGTTCGGTCAGGTCATAGGCCAACGGGGGCGGCTCGCTCTTGGCTTCCCGGCGCACCTCGATGATGGTGCCGGTCTGGCCTTGCACCCGGGCCACGATGTCTTGGGCCCGCTGCTGCTCGAATATACGGCCGCTGCCTTTCTTGTCGCGCCAGTCCCCGTAATAATCACCAAAATCAGCCCGGATGGTCCAGTAATCCACCGGTTTGAAATTCTGTATATCTTCTTCCCTCTTTACGATCAGAGCCAGGGTTGGGGTCTGTACCCGCCCCGCGGTAAACTGGGTATTGAACTTGCAGGTGAGGGCCCGGGTAACGTTAAGACCGATCAGCCAGTCGGCCTCGGCCCGGCACACCGCCGCATCATAGAGGGGATCATAATCCCGGCCGGCTTTTAGGTGGGCAAACCCGTCTTTGATAGCGGTATCGGTCTGGGAGGAGATCCACAGCCGCTTGAAAGGCTTCTTCCACCCCGCCTTGGCCATTATCCAGCGAGCCACCAGTTCCCCCTCGCGGCCTGCGTCAGTGGCGATCACCATGTCCTTGATGTCGCCCCGCTGCATCAGGGTCCGTACCACCTGATACTGGTGGTTGGATGATCTTATCACCTTGAGCTTCATCGACTCCGGCAGCATAGGCAGGTCCTCCATGCGCCAGGATTTGTATTTCTGGTCGTAATCGTCGGGCTCGGCCAGGGTCACCAAGTGTCCCAGGGCCCAAGTGACCACATAATCGGCCCCCTCCATATATCCTTTGCTCTTCTGACCGCACTTCAAGACCCGGGCGATTTCCCGGGCCACGCTGGGCTTCTCCGCCAAAACCAGGGATTTCATACATGCCTCCATTAAAAAGACGCCCGACCAAACAGGCCGGGCAACATCGATGTCTATATATTTTTTCTCTTTCCATGCCGCCAATTCCTCTATTGGCCCAATCGTTTCCGAGAAACTAGATTCCCCGGTATCGCCATTCCTTTACCGGCAGTTTCACCACCTTGTCGACGATGATCCCGCATTCTTCGATTATGAGCTGGATCCTCGCCAGATCATCGGGTTCCACGATCAGCGATATACCGCAGCAGGAACTGGCTTCCCGCGGGGTAGGGGCGATCTGATTCTTGATCCCCGCGTTTTTTAGTTCCCGGTTGAGGTGCAGCCCCTGGAGGTGGTTGGGAAACAGGATATACCAGCGATACTTCGTTTGGTCCACGTTCCTCCGCCTACTTCCGCAGCATCTCCAA
>JAAYJY010000057.1 GCA_012522705.1 Syntrophomonadaceae bacterium
ACTTCAAACAGGGTCATGACCGTGCAAAAATTAAAATAATGCATGAATCGCTGCAACCAGCCCTGACCTTCCGGATAGGTCATCATAAAGATCACACAAAGAGCCGGGTAAATAAAGTATTCGAAGGAGAAGTGGACTTTGGTGGCATTACTGAACAACCGGACCGGATATTCGATCAGGCCGTAGTTTACCGCGGTTAATCCCAGCGGCCAGGTCATAAACTGTTTAAAGAAGAAAATCACCAGTGCTTCCCGCAACCGGCTTTTGGGCACATAAATCACCAGCAACATGGCGATAATGGCAACAACCGCTGCTTCCAGGATTCTGTCCCAAGGCATAACGAATCTCCATCCTGTATATATTATTGTGGGCATTGGCGGTAAAAAACCGTCATAATATAATCTTTACTTTCAATCCCCAAATAATACCCAAAGTCCGAAAAGCATCTCAGGAGTTACCGATCGATGGCTGGCTTGGTTATAATGTAACCAGGGGGGTGGTACAGTGCTGAAATTCTTGAAAAACGGGCTGCTGCCGGCGGGAGACCATGAGATAAGCCTGTTCCAGCTGGAGCAGTTGATCCGGCAAGGACCCGGGGGCGGGCGCAGCTGGGATACCGCCTGGCGGCTGCAGCTGCTGGAGGAATTCAAGCAGCGCTATCTGCAACTGGCTGCGTTGGGTATCACCGAGGTTTACATTGACGGCTCCTATGCTACCGATAAATACCGCCCCAACGATATGGACGTCTATTTCGTGGTCCCGCGCAAATTATGGAGGACATTCGCCGAGGCCGCCTTGAAGGAGATAGACCCTGAATTCTGGCGGTTTGAAACCGTCTCCGACCCCAGCGGCAAAAGTGGTTATCCCATGGCTTTCCTCCGCCATATCGAGATGTTTCCGGTCTACCAGGAGCATACTCCGGCAGGAGCCGACTGCCTGGAAATGATAGACCCCAAAATCAGCTTTTTCCGGACCGATAAGTGGTCCAACCGGCCCAAAGGCATCATAAAAATAACGGAGGTGTAGGCATGATTAAAACCGAGCGGCAATACCAGCAGGCTTGCCGCCAATGTCAGGAGGGGCGGGAGCAGCTGCAGCAACAGATCGAGGGTATGAAAGACCGCGGTTACGAAGAAGATGAGATCCAGGCCTTGACTGCCTGCACCGTCCGGCTGCTGGATGAGGGCCGCCAGGCTATCGACCTCTACCGGCGTTTGAAAGCCCAAGATACCACCGCTTTGGCACAACTGCCTTTGAACCGGCAGTTGATCGGCCTGCGCATATTCCAGGGGCTGTCCCAGTCCAAAATGGCCGCCCGGCTGGGGGTTTCTCGTTCGGAGGTGGCCCGGGATGAGAAAAATGAGTATCCTGAATTGACCCTGCAGCGCTATGGACAGGTGCTGGAGGCGCTGGGCTTCAGGATGGTGCCGGTGTATGTTGAGGGTGACCGGCCGGAGGCGACCGGATTGCGGGAACACCTGGCCAGGATGGCAGTGGGCCAATCCGGGCGGATTCTGATCGGCTGAATAGGGGGCAGGGAGAAAGAAAAATGAAGATACTGGCAGTGGGCGATGTGCATGGAGGGTTCGAGCGGCTCAATTACCTGATCAGTCAGGAGAAGCCCGATATGATCCTGCAAGTTGGAGATTTTGGCTACTGGCCGCTCCTGGAGGATTATAATCTGGCAACGATAGATACCGGCTCGACCCGCATCTACTTCTGTGAAGGCAACAATGACGACCTGGGCAGCCTCAAGACCCTGGTCAAACAGGCGGGCCGGCCGGTGGAGATCGCTCCCAACATCATATACATGCCCCGGGGTTCGGTGCTGGAATTGGCGGATGGGCGCCGGGTGCTGTTTATGGGCGGAGGGCAGTCAGTGGACCGTTGGCGGCGCTACGAGGGCTGGGATTGGTTCCCGGAGGAGATCATTACCGAAGAGGATCTGGCCCACTTGCCCGAGGCCCCGATCGATATCGTCATCTCCCATACCTGCCCGGAAGAATTCCCCATCGAACAAGCCCGCCGAAAGAAGGTAAAGGACATAGATCCCTCCCGGCAGATGTTGTCCCGGATCTTGCACAAATACAATCCCTCCCTTTGGTATTTCGGGCATTGGCATACCTGCTGCGAGGGCATTTATCAGGACACCATGTGGGTGTGCCTGAACTGGGTGCGCTTCTCAGCCACCTGGTACCGCCCTGTGCCTGGCCGGATTTAGCCCCCCAGACAAGGGGCCGCTTCCAGCATCGCCCAGGGCAAACCCCGGGATGGCGTCTGCATCCACCCGGGGTTTGGCTGGCCGCTTTGGTCTGATCTTGGCTCCGTCTCGCTCCAATACTGATGTTCGGCACCGATGACATTGGCCCCAATACTCGCCTTTAAGTGATCGTCGCTGTCCCTATGGCTCCGGTTTAATTCATTTAGTTCGGTTAGTCCCGTCTGTTGATTCGTCCTGGCATCTCATTCAGTTCCGTTGGTCCATGCCGTCCATTGATCTCATTCAATTCCGTTGGTCCAGTCCGTCCATTGATCTCATTCAATTCCAGATCGGTTCGTTCCGTTCTTTGATCAGGCTCCTTAATTTTGTTCAGTTCAATCCGCTCATTTCGTTCATCCATCGGTTTGCGGGCACTGGTACTCGGCTGTCTCATCAAGCCTGCCCGCCATATCAGCCAGGCGGCGATAAAAACGATGGTAGCTATAACCAATATGTTCGCAATCAGCGCGATCAGATCGACATTCATTTATGGTCCCCCTTTCCTAAAAAAATAAACAAATCAATATCTTCGCTATTAGTGTGTTCACATTTTTTCTAAATATATCTTCCTATTTTTGTTCGATAAACATAACCTGGACCTGATCAGGATCGGGGATCTCGAAGTCAACCTGCTGGCATGGGCTGCCGTGCGGGGCAAAGACATCGCATTCCATATCCGGCACCGCCAAGGCCCGCATTATGTTCCAAGACCGACAGCGAGTTTGGCTTTATGGAGGTCGATAACGTGGTTTTCGGACGCCTGGTTTAACTAGCTGGCCCTCAAGGGGATAGAAAGACAAAGGACCAGTTCCATGAAACCCTGGCAGCCCGCTGCGGTTACCGGGGCATTATTATTTTTCCCTATAGGTTCAATAGCGGGGTTGGTAGGGGTAAAATTAAAGAACAAAGTCATCAAGGCAGCAGCCCGGTGATTAGGCTGGGCTCCCAAGGCCTTACGGACAACAGTGCCGGCAGGCGGCCTGGAGCAAAGGAATGATGCTCGGATGGACAGGACTATCCTTCATTGTGATCTCAATGCTTTCTATGCTTCGGTGGAATGTCTCTACCGCCCGGAGCTGAAGGAAGTGCCTATGGCGGTGGGAGGAGATGCCGAAAACCGCCGCGGCATCATCCTGGCCAAAAACGAACTGGCCAAGCGCTGTGGGGTGGTGACCGCTGAGACCATCTGGCAGGCCCGGCGCAAATGCCCCGCCCTGGTCATCGTGGGCCCCCACTTCGACCGCTACCGCAAGTATTCCCGGCTGGTGAATACGATCTATTATAGATTTACCGACAAGGTCGAGCCTTTCGGCATCGACGAATCCTGGCTGGATGTGACCGGCAGCCTGCATCTCTTTGGCAGCGGACGGCAGATAGCTGATCGGATCAGGGAGATGGTCAGGAGTGAACTGGGGCTGACCATTTCGGTAGGGGTATCGTTTAACAAGGTTTTCGCCAAGCTGGGCAGCGATTACCGCAAGCCTGATGCCACCACTGTTATCGAAAGGGATAATTACCGGTCGATAGTCTATCCCTTGCCGGTATCCGACCTGCTGTTCGTGGGTAAGGCGGCTACTGGAATACTGGCCCGGCTGGGGGTCAGGACCATCGGCCAGTTGGCTGAATGCAACCGTGAGTTGTTGGCCGTCCGGCTGGGCAAAATGGGGGAAAAGATCCATGACTATGCCAATGGAATCGACTTCAGCCCGGTAGAGGCGGCCGGAGCCAGCCATGAGGCCAAGTCGGTGGGCAACGGCATAACCTTTCGGCGCAACCTGGTGGGGCTGGATGACATCACCGCCGGGGTAGGGGTGCTGGCCGATATGGTGGCTACCCGGCTGCGCAAGCAGGCGCTCCAATGCCGCACCGTGCAGGTGACCATCCGCGATCCCGGGTTCAAGACCATCTCCCGCCAGAGACAACTGGAACGGCCCACCTGTCTGGCCAAGGAGATCGAGGCGGCCGCCATCGCTATAATCGAAGGCGCCTGGCATTTGGAGAAGCCGATCCGTATGCTGACCATAACCGGACTGCAGTTGGTGGGCCAGGATTATCTGGAGCAGCCCAGCCTGTTCGACGCCGCCGGCGACCAGCAGCGGGACAAGCTGGCCCGGCTTGAAGAAACCGTCGATGCCATCCGGGAGCGATATGGGCGGGATTCCATAGCATTCGGGGCCGGAGCCGGGGCCGATTTGGGGCTGGGACGCGGCCCTGGAGGTAAATAATTGGCGGTCCGGCTGGATCGTCTATACGTCTGAAACGAAGGAGGTTCATATGGGAAGGCTGATTCATTTTGAAATCCATGTCAGCGATATGGAAAGAGCCATGAAGTTCTACGGTGAGGCGTTCGGTTGGTCGTTCCAGGATTGGGGTAATTTCACCGGAATGCCGTATTTCGGAGCCATAACCGGGGATGAGGATGAGCCGGGCATCAATGGCGCTCTGGTGCAGCGCTACGGCGAACCGCCGGAAGTTGGTCAGACCCCAAATGCCTATGTATGTACCATTGGAGTCAAAGACTATGACACCACTGAAGCCAGGATACTCGCCAATGGCGGTCAGGTGGCGATGCCCAAGACAGCCCTTGCCGGTATGGCCTGGCAGGGATACTATTTCGATGCGGAAGGCAATATATTCGGGATCCACCAGCTGGACAAGAACGCCCGATAGAACACTCCGGGCATCGAATCCGGGGCGGAAAGGGCCGACCTGCTCTTATGCCATAAAACTTTGGGGGTGGAGGGCTGGAATTAACCGTTCCAGATGAAGGTCTGGGCCGGTATGGTTTGGCCGTCTTCCATTTCCACCTCTACCTGGCTGAAGGTAAAGTTGACGTGAATGTTCTCCAATTTATGCAAGGCTTTGGAGTCTATCTCGTAGACTTCGCCCTCCACCCGTTCTCCCGGATGGGGATATATACCATGCAAGGCGCCGAAGATATACCTTTTATAGCCCTCGACAGTAGCTTTGCCCAGGAGCTTCTGGTCCCCCAGGTAATACTGGTGATAGCGGCAACCGGTCAAAAAGCTGCCACAGGCGAAGTATTTGATCACTGTTAACCACGCTCCTATTTCTATTAACCTTAATTATCTCATAACCAGAGAGCAATTGGGATGCCTCGATTAATCGGAAACCTTGGGAAGCTCGGTTTGATCAACCGGTTTTCTGCCCATCACCAGGCATGAAAAGTGTTAATATTATTGTATCAGGGGCGTTAATCGGTCCGCACCGCTCCCAGGTGAGACTGGTGCCGGAATCGTGATCTACCCGGCCATGGTTGGCGGCTTGCTTTATAGAGGGTAGTCTACGGAAGTCGATAGAAGGAGGGAGATGGCATGAGGGCCCATTCGGATTCTATCAAAAAGGTGAAATCCCAAATCGACGAAGTGAGCAAAGATATCAACTATCGGATCGATCGGCTGGAGCAGCTGCCCAAGGAGATGGATGGCAATTGCGCGGCTCTGAAACAATTCATGGATGACCAATACGATGTGTTAAATACCGAGTTTCGCAAGGCATATATGGTTAGGGGCGAAGACGTCTGGGAATACGTCTGGGATCATATCTGGGATATGGTCGAGGATTTCCAGCACCAGGCCGCTATAGGGAAAAGGTACAGCTACCCGGACCTGGAATCGGACTTGAAAGCCCGGCGGACCAGACTTGGCCGGCAGCTAAAACTTAATGCCATGTGGGCTGACCAGGTCTGGTCGGAGGTCTGGAATGCGGTCCGGAAAGCCATCCAGCAGGCCAATGATCAGTACCTGCGCGAGGCCCAGGCCGAGTTCGAACGTTGCGCGGAGGAACTGGATCCGCTGTTGGATAAGAAGTTGGCCCTTAAAAAGGAAATGGAGGTGTTACACAATTCCGAAGAGGGAGTATATAGGATGCTCAAGAATACGTTCAGCACCAAAGGAAAGGGCAAGTATTGATACAGATGGCCGGGGATGCCATCCTCACGCAACGCCCAGGGGATGACCTTATTTTGGTCGGCACTGCAACCCGCTTATTATGCTCACATACTGGGCGCCTCCCGGGGTTTCGATAACCACTTCAGTATTGGCCGGGCCGGACATGTGTTTAATGATTTTGGCTTTCAACTGATTGCGGGCGCCGAATCTCATGCCCTCCCTCCTGCCCATTTTGGTGTAGATATTTTATGTTTCATTTTCCTTCGAAATATGTCAAATTATGTGGGATGAGGTTATTATGAAATTAGTTTATGATAACATATAAGTGAATAGTTTCACATTCTTCGGGTGAGTATCCCGGCCTTGATGGAACCTGTTTCCCAGGCATTGGGGGATTGATTGTCACTTTTACATATTCTAATCCCGGCGGAGCGACAATAAGCCCAGCCGGACCATTGAGGTGAAACATATGAATGACATGTGGATAAGTGACCCCAAAGTGGCAGAGGCGATGAATGTTGAATACGGGCGTGTCGATGCGATGATGCCGGTTCGGGAGGCTATTGAACTCATACTTCAGCAGGGTTGGGATGAGGTGGCCATCATCGATGAGAAAGGCCGAATGAGCGGGCTGGTGACCAAGGAACACTTGGTCAGCAGCATCTACCATGGTTTGGACAGCGCCCAGTCCATCAAAAATCTGACCCGCGGGCAACTGGTGACTACCAGGCCCGAGGAAGATCTCACCAAAGCCCGGGACATGATGCGGGATCTCCAAATCGGACGCTTGCCGGTGCTCGATGATCAAGGCCAACTGGTGGGTATTTTAACCGCCAAGGATGTCTGCAACGGCTTTTCCAGCAAGCTTTGGCAGCAGGGTGAACAGCTTAGCGCGGTAATGGAAAACATTACGGAGGCGATCCAAGTCATTGATTGTGACGGGATGGTCAGCTTCTGGAACAGCGAAGCGGAGAGATTGTTCGGCATCAAAGGCAAGGACATTGTGGGCCGCAAGCTGGGCGATTTCATGGCCGAAGACCTTCCCCTGCAGGCCATAAGAACTCTGCAGACCTATCGCAATGTGGTAGGAGAATTGGACAGCGGCGTCCCGGTGATCCGCAATGCCGCTCCGGTGATCAATCCCGATGGGACGGCCATCGGTGCGGTATGTACCACGGCCGATGTCAGTCAGATCAAATTGTTGATGGACAAACTAAACCGGGCCAACCAGCGGGTCAGGGACCTGGAGAGGTTCATGATCCAGAAGGATACTGGCGATGATGTCAGCTTTTACACCATAGATCCCAAAACCCTGCGCCTGCTCGAACAGGCCCGGCGGGTAGCCCGGACCGATGCCACGGTAATGATCCAGGGTGCCAGCGGTACTGGCAAGGAGGTCTTGGCCCACTTGATCCATAGCTACAGTAAACGGGCCGATAAATCTTTGATAGAGGTCAACTGCAGCGCCATTCCCGACAGCCTGTTTGAAAGTGAGATGTTCGGCTACGAGGCCGGGGCTTTTACTGGCGGCAGCCGCGCCGGCAAAGCCGGCAAGTTTGAGATAGCCAACGGGGCGACATTGTTTTTGGATGAAGTGGGGGAACTGCCCCTGGACATGCAGGCCAAACTGCTGCGGGTCATCCAGGAGCACCGTTTCTACCGGGTAGGAGGCGTCAAGCCTATCGAGGTCGATGTCCGGCTCATCGCCGCCACCAACCGGGACATCGCCCAGCTGGTCCGGGAAGGCAGTTTCCGGGAGGATCTGTTTTACCGCCTTAATGTGGTGTCATTTGAAATCCCCTCCCTGTCGGCACGCAAAGATGATATACCTGGCTTGGTTGAGAGAATCTTGGTAAAACTAGGCCGTCTTTACGATAAGGACATCGACGAGGTTGAGCCGGAGGTCATGGATCTTTTCCGGAGGTACGATTGGCCTGGCAATGTCCGCCAACTGCAGAACATGCTGGAGAGCATCGTTATTCTCATGGAGGGCGCTGTCATATCCGGGCAGACCCTGGAGGAGGTCCGGGTATTGGATACATTGACCGGCAGCAAGGGATTGCCGACCCGGGAGCCGGATGCGGCCGAGGCGGTACCTGATGACAGTCTCAAGAAGGGTGTGGACCAGCGGGAGCGGGAGATGATCATCAATGCCCTGCACCATTGTCACCATAACAAATCCAGTGCCGCCAAGCTGCTGGGCATACCCCGCAGCACCTTGTATTACAAAATGAAGTCGCTGGGGATCGCGGACGATCATGTAAACCTGTATTAAGGCAGAACGAATTCTAGACCGCACCCCCGTAATTCCTTTACCGGCAGAGTGTCAGTTTTCCGACAGTGGAATCTGGAAAACTGACACTCTTTTTATTCCCCAAGGGATTCCGATAACGGGTAGTTCCCGATATAATGGGGTTACTTTGCGCCTTGATAGATTGGCATACAACTTGCTTCTATAATGGAGTCGGGGCAGCCTCAACTATTGAATAGAGATTTTAAGCACTAATAATCACAATCTTGCCCCCAATAGTATTCTCAACATCAGATGGGGAGATGTTATAGATATGCCGAGAGAAAAATATCGCGATCACGACGAAAATTTGCGGGCCAAGGTCGATTCCTATAATCTGGTCGAAAATCTGGAGACCTGCCTGGCCTGCGGCAAATGCGCGGGTAACTGCCCGGTCGCCAGCCTGACCCCCTCTTACAATCCCCGCCAGATAATCAGCGATGTGCTGAACGGCAACGCTGAACGCTGGCTGGCCAGTGAGGAGATCTGGCGCTGCTTCTGGTGCGCCAACTGTGCCACCGTTTGTCCCAATGACATCCATTTTCCTTTGTTGATGATGCAGCTGCGTTACCTGGCGACAGAGAACAAATACGGCCTCAAATATTTGATGCCATTCAGACGGTTTGCCTTGCGGGCCAGGGAAGACGGGCTGACTTTTGGCCCTTCGGAAAAGGGCCGGGAGAAGATCATGCGGCTGCGCACCAACCTGGGAGCTACTCCCTGGCCGGAGATATCAGAGCGGGCCAAGGCCGAATACAAGGAATTGTTTGATTTGACCGGCGCGACCGCCTACGTTGAAGCCCTGAGCGACGAGGATGAGAAGCCGGTGGACCTGCGCTATACCGAGGGGAGGATCACCAATGAATAAAGAGCGGGTGGTAGCACCTGAGAAAATGTTTCCGGAGGTGCCGGAGAAGATATTCCTGTTTAGAAGCTGTACCGGCAGTATGGAATACCCGGGGACCGAGAACGCCATCAAAGAAGTGGCGAAGATCCTGGGGATAGAGATCGTGATGGATCCTGATCAGACCTGCTGCTCGGGTTACCTCTTGACCTGTTCAGCCTATAAACCGGAGTTTTCCCTGGCGGTGACGGCGCGCAACCTGTCTATCGTCGAGAAGCACGGGCTGGACACTTATATGTTCTGTAATGGGTGCCAGGGCTATAACCTGGAGCTGGCCCATATAATGCATGAACATCCTGAATACAAACAGATGGCCAACGATGTCATCGCCAAACAGGGTTATCACTACGAAGGCAAGACCGATATCCGCCATGTGCAGGAGATCTGGTACCGGCTCAAAGATGAGATCGCCGCCCGGGTGGTCCGCCCTCTCACGGGTCTGAAGGTGGCGTCCCATTACGGCTGCCATTACCTGGCCATCCAATACGGTATCCTGGATGATGCTGGTTATCCCACTTTCCATGAGGAGATTTACTCCGCCCTGGGAGCCACTCCGGTGTTTTACAAAGAGCGGCAGATGTGCTGCGGCTATTCGGTGGGCCGCGGCTTCACCCACAAAGAGACCCTGGTCCAGCCGCACCTGTATAAGAAATTCAAGAGCGCCAAGGAGGCGGGGGTGGAATTGATGACCACTACCTGCCCCGGCTGCAATACCGCCCTGGACCGGGAGCAGCCCAATCTGACCAAACGTTACGAAGAGGAGTTCGGCATCCCGGTTATCGATATAAGCCAGCTGATCGGTCTGGCCTTGGGGGTACCATTGGAGAAGCTGGGGTTTGACGCCAATACGATCAAGATGGACGGCATATTGAAAAAGTTGGGGATAGGGAAGGGTGATAGTGATGACAACTAACCTTGATAAGAAAGCGTTGGTGGTGGGGGCCGGATTGGCCGGAATGGAAGCAGCTATCAAGATCGGTCAAGCCGGGTATGAAGTATATCTGGTGGAAAAGGAAAACACCATGGGCGGGGTTACCGGCCAGTTGTTCAGCAGTTTTCCCCGCTGGGAGAATCCCCGCGAACTAGTCGACAATAGAATTCAGACGATCAACCAAATCGAAAAGATAAGAGTATTGACCACAACGACAGTCCAGTCAGCCCGCCGGGAAGGTGAGGCCTTCGTGGTCGACCTGCAAAAGGCGGACGGGCAGGTTGAACAGGTAGCAGCCGATGCGGTGGTGCTGGCTACCGGATTTGAACTGATGGATGTTTCGGTATATGGAGAGTACGGTTACGGCATTTATCCCAATGTGGTCAACTCCCTGGAGTTTGAAGACAAATTGCGGGAGTGGAGTGCGGCGGGGAGCAAGGCTGACCGGCCCAAATCGATAGCCTTCTTTAAATGTGTGGGTTCCCGGGACCGTTCCAAAGGCAACCCCTACTGTTCCAAGATCTGCTGCATGTACACCGCCAAGCAGGCCGGTCTGACCAAGGACCTGCTGCCGGAGGCCAAGGCCTATGTCTTCTACATGGACTACCGCGCGGCAGGCAAGGAATATGAGGAATTCGTGCGCTCGGTCATCGAGACCAAACACGTCCGCTACGTGCGGGGCCGCCCTTCCAAGGTACTGCCCGAGAACGGCCGGTTGGTAGTGCGGGCGGAAGACACCCTGATGGGGGTTCCCATCGAGGTGGAGGTGGATATGGTAGTCCTGGCCTCCGCTATCGTACCCCGGGAAGGGACCAGGGTGTTGGCGGGGATGTTCGGAGCCCTGACCGACCAGTATGGATTTATAGAAAACGTTCCTTTTGAACTGCGCCAAACCGGGAATGGGGTGTTCTTTGCCGGGGCCTGCGGTTTCGCCGTGGAGACCGCCGGGGCTCAAGCCCAGGGCGCGGCGGCGGCGGCCGATGTAGTGGCGTTGTTCAACCGCGTCCCCCAGGGGGTGAAATAGATGGCTATGGTCGATTATTATAGGCCGCTGCGTCTCAATCAGATCGACTCTTCGCTCCAGGAAGAGATAAAGCGAACCTGCGGGGTCGACGTTGAGCTGTGCCTGGAATGCGGCAAGTGCACGGGGGGATGCTCCAATGCCCATATATTCGATCTCACCCCCCGCAAGATCGTCCAGTTGGTCAAGCTGGGGGACGAAAAGCGGCTTCTCAACATGGATTCTTTGTGGACTTGTGTCAGCTGTCAGCTGTGTGTGGACCGCTGTCCGTCGCACATAGACATCCCCCGCATAATGGATTATATGCGGGAGAAAGCTAGAAAGAAAAACGTCAGGGCCCAGCGAGAGAGCATCGAAATATTCCACGAGCTGATGCTGGATTCGATCAGAAAGACCGGACGGGTGGCCGAGGCGCCCCTGGCCCTCAAGCATAATCTGCGCACCCGGCAGTATTTCAAAGACGCTGAGCTGGGCGGGCGCATGTTCTTCAAAGGTAAACTGAATCCTTTGTCACCCAAAGTCAAAAACGTGAAGCAGGTCAAGGACCTGTTTGCCCAAACTATCGATAAAAAGGAGGGATAGACGATGGCTATCGCATACTACCCGGGGTGCTCCCTGCATTCCATGGCCCATGAATATGATATTTCGGCCCGGCTGGTGAGTGAGCGCCTCGGTATCGACCTCCGCGAGGTGACCGACTGGAACTGCTGCGGCGCCACCGCCGCTCACAGCCTGAACCATAAACTGGCTGTAGGCTTGAACAGCCGCAACCTTAATCTGGTGAAGGATATGAAGCTGGACAAGATCACTACGCCCTGCGCCGGCTGCTTCAGCCGTTTGAAGACCGCCTCCCTGGAGCTTGGTGATCCGGCCATGAGAGAATCCTTGCAGGATTTGGGCATAATAAGCGAGGGAGCCGAGGCAGTTCAGGTAGAGCACCTTTTGCAGGTTATGCTGGAAGAGGTGGGACTGGACAAGATAAAACAGAACGTGGTCAAGCCCTTAAAGGGACCGAAACTGGCGGCTTACTATGGCTGCCTTATCACCCGGCCCCGGGCTGTAGCTCAATTCGATGATCCCGAGCAGCCCATGGCCCTGGATAACCTGTTGCAAGCCTTGGGCGCGGAGACAGTACCGTGGTCCCACAAGGCGGAATGCTGCGGCGGCGGATTTGCCGCCTCGGACACCGCTATCGTGGTGGACTTGGGGGGACAGGTATTGGAAGCCGCCCGGCAAGCCGGGGCCCAGGCTCTGGTAGTAGCCTGCCCCATGTGTCAGGCCAACCTGGATACCCGCCAACAGACCATTGAGGCCGACCGGGGCCAGAAATACGGGTTACCTATCATCTATTTCACCCAGCTGATGGGGCTGGCCTTCGGGTTTACTCCCAAACAGATGGGGATGCAAAGATTGTTGGTCAAACCTAACCAGCTATTAGCCTTGCATGGTTAATATAAAGAGCCATTACTATTGAGTTACGAGGCTTGGCCGGCAGCTTATCGCTGCTGGCCGGGCTGGCGGGTAAGGGAGGAATAGGAGGTGAAAAAAAGACTGCTTGCGGCAACAAACAGTCGAAAAACATAAAAAAGACACTATTATAATGGTACTTCGCCACCAGGGCCAAGGCAAGGCCCAAAACCTTACATTAAAAAGAGGAGGGAAATCCAATTGCGTAACAAGCTCATATCAATGCGGGAAGCGGTGGCCCAATACACTTGGGACGGAATGCAGTATGCTCACGGAGGAGCTCTGCCGGTTGGGACCGATTCCATAGCATTCGGAAAAGAGATGCTCAAACAGGGCCGCAAGGACCTGAACGTTATATCCAACTGCAACACCCAGCAGACTAATCTGATGGCTGCCGCCGGCGCCATTAAGCGGATGGAAGTAGGATTCGCGGGCTTGGAAGTGTACGGATTCGCCAACGGTCTGAAGAGAGCGGTAGAAACCGGCAAGACCATCCTGGAGGACTACTCCAACGGATCCATCCCCCTGCGGCTGTTGGGCGGAGCCCTTAACTGGCCTTTTGTACCGGCCACTATCAATATCGGTTCGGACGAAGAATGGTGCTGCGCGGACCGGCCCGATGAATACCCCTGTGAGACCAAAATCCCCCGCATCAAGGATCCCTATACCGGAAAGGAATGCGGCGCCTTCTCGGTATTAAAACCCGATCTGGCCGCCATCCACGTCACCATGGCCGACATCTATGGCAATGCCATCATGCTGGGCACCGAGTGGAGCCGCTACGAGCTGTCCCGGGCCGCCAAGAAGGTGGTGCTGCAGGCCGATTTCATCGTCGACACCGATTGCATGCGCCAGTACCCCAATCTGGTTCGGATACCCGATGTGGTAGTGGACGCGGTAGTATATTGGCCTTTGGGAGCCTGGCCCCAGTGCTCCACCGGGGTCTATGACAGTGATGAGAAAGAAATGTTTGCCATGAATGCCGCCCTGTAGACCGATGAGGGCTACCAGGAATACCGCAAGAAATACGTCGACAGCTACAATACCTGGGAGGAATACCTGGACCTGATCGGACCGGAGAAGATCGCCGAGATTACGAATAGTGCCACCGCGTTTTTAATGGATCCATTCCGTAAATGGATCAAATCAGACGATGAGATCAAAAAGTTAATGGAAGAGGGGAGGTAGTGAGATGGATTACACAAGACAGGAAATGATGGCCATCGCTACCGGACGTGAATTCTCAGATGGCGAACTGGCTATATTCGGCGTCGGACTGAGCATGCTGGCTGGTTTCTGGGCTCAGAAGAACCATGCCCCCAATCTGATCGCTTTTACCGAAGGCGGGGTCTTCGGCTCCACCCCGGTGGGCGGACTGCCTTGGGGAATTGAGGATAACCGCATATCCGCCAATGCCACCAGTTTTACCAACGCCATCGATGCCCTGGGCTGCCTGGTCGCCTCCGGCCGGGTCGATAACGCCGTCATCGGCGCCGCCCAAATCGACAAGTTCGGCAACGTAAACACCACCGGCATCTGGAGCGGTGAAACTCCCTGGTCGGCAGGACGTTACGTCCTCCCCAAGGTGCGGCTCAACGGCAGCGGCGGGGCCAACGAGATTTCAGTGGGGGCCAAGAAATACGTGATCATGGTCACCCATGAAAAGAAAAGATTTGCCGACAAGGTGGATTACATCTCTTCACCGGGATACCTGAACGGCGGCAATGATCGCGAAAAACACAATTTCGTGGGTGGCGGACCCGCCGCTATCGTGACCACCCTGGGTATATTAAGGCCGGACCCGGTCACCAAGGAGTTCATCCTGGATTCCTACTTCCCGTTTTCCAGCATCGAGGAGATCAAGGAGAACACCGGTTGGGACCTGAAGATATCTCCCGATGTTAAAGTAGTGCCTGAACCCACCGAGTTGGAATTGGCCAATCTGCGGGAGATCGACGTTACCGGCTCTTTGCGCAAGAAATAATTGCCCGGCGGGGAGATGTTTGTCATCTCCCTCCAATTAAAACAACGGGAGGAAAACTTAGATGAGCGAGGCAAGACAGGTCACCAAAGAAATGATTCAGAAGACCCTCTCCTATCGTTATTACATCTATTTCGCCGTAGCCCTTGCCTATTTCCTGGTATATTTCCATCGCACTTCGACCGCAGTCATGGCAACCGACCTGACCGCAGCTTTCGGCATCGCCCCCACCGCCATCGGACTGTTCGGGTCGATGTACTTTTACGCTTATGCCATCGGACAGCTGCCCGCCGGCATCCTGGCGGACAAATGGGGTATACGCAATACCATGTCGGTTTTCGTCCTGATAGCTGGTGCCGGAGCTTTCCTATTCGCAACCGCTCAGACTTTCACCATGGCCCTGATCGCCCGCTTTCTGGTCGGATTGGGCGTTGGGTTCATATACGTTCCAGCCATGAAGTTCCTGGCCGACTGGTTTCGAAAGAATGAATTCGCCACTTACTCCGGCGTGTTGTTGGCGGTGGGCAACGCCGGCTCATTGGCCTCGACCGCTCCATTGGTGGCATTGATAGCCGCCATCGGTTGGAGGAGTTCCATGAGTGCCGTTGGGGTGGCCTCCCTGGTGGTGGCAGTGCTGCTGTTCCTGGTGGTCCGCAACAAGCCGGTAAATATCGGCGGCGCCACCATAGAAGAGATCCAGGACCTGCCTCCGGCCAGCACCAAACCCATCGGCATCGGGGCCAGCGTAGGCGCATTGGTAAAGAGTTATACCTTCTGGACGGTAGCCGCCATGTTCTTCGTACTGTACGGTACCATCATGGGTTTCCAGGGATTATGGGCCAGTCCATATCTGATGAACGTGTATGGTCTCACCAAAGCCCAGGCTGGAGCTATCCTGATGATGATCCCCATTGGCATGATTTTCGGCTGTCCCATCGCCGGGGTTGTAGCTGACAAGTTAATACCGTCCAAGAAAAGGGTCGTGCAAATCGGGGTCATCCTTAATATCCTGACCTGGATCCCCCTGGTGTTCATGATCGATTCCATGTCCCTGGGCACCATCCGCATCCTGCTGTTCGTCTATGGTTTCTTCGCCGGTTGGTTTGTGGTCATGTATGCCAACCTGAAGGAGCACGTCGACCTGCGCATGTCGGGAACCGCCACCGGATTCTTGAACTTCTTCGTATTCGCGGGCGGCGCTGTTTACCAGCAGGTAATGGGGGTTATTGTGGAAGCGGCCCCGGTGACCAACCAGGTGATCGCCACCTCAGGGTTCAAGAACGCCTTTATACTGTGCCTGGTCACCCTCGTCGCAGCGTTGCTGTTCTACTCGACCCAGAAAGAACATCAGGACAAGGTGGTTGTATAACCATCAGGCAGGCCATGCACCGGACCCCCAGTCTTTTTATCCTGGCCGTGACCAGGGAGCCGGCCAAAAATCTGAAGCCATGCGGTGCGGCTCCCGGTCTGGTCACCGATTTTCCGGAAAGGAAAAGTTGACAAAGGTTATAATGATAGATCCTGAAGTAGATTAAGCAAGGAGGAATTATTTATATGGATCGCACAGAATTAAGAAATAAGTATTCCATTGTAGGTGTAGGCTACACACCGCAGGGAATAGTGCCGGGACGCTCTGCGGCTAGTTTTTATCTTGAGGCGAGCATGAACGCCATTAATGATGCGGGACTCAAAAAGGAAGATATAGATGGTTTGATCCTTTACCGCGATTTCCCGATTTTAAAAGGTGATGCCTTTCATCATACCGCCAACGTGGTAACCTACAGTCTAGGCATACGCCCGAAATTCTTAAGCCAGGAATCATACTGTTACCGGACCAATATTAATAAAGCGATGGGCGCTATCGAAAATGGGACCTGTAAATATGTTCTTATCGTATTTGCCGAAAGTGGCAGAACCGGTCGCCGTACCTGGACAGATGAAATTGACACGTTCGGCAACCAGCCCTATGATGAGTATGCCGCCTACGGAAATATATCAGCTTTCACCAACTATGCCATGTTTGCCAGGCGTGCCATGCATGAACACGGAACAGGACCTGATCTATGGGCGGACATAGCTGTCGCACACCGTAAATGGGCCAACCTGAATCCCAATGCTATTCAATACAACAAGCCTTTGACCAAGGCAGACTACCTGGCAACACCGTTTCTTTCATGGCCTTTCCGGGCCCTGGATGCAACTGCGTCAACCGACGGCGGCCGCGCTATTATCATCACTACCACAGAGCGGGCCAGAGAGCTTAAGAATCCGCCGATCATGATCCGTGGATACGGCTCTGCCAATGACACTTCCAAGGGGTGGCAGCTTACTCCGGGCGATCCCGCGAGCAGCGCCGTCGTTGCCGGACGCGAAGCTTTCGAGATGGCTGGACTGGGCCCCAAAGATATAGGCGCCGCCCAGATATATGACTGCTATACCTACACGGTTGAGGCAACCCTGGGTGATTATGGGTTCTTTGAGAAGAAAAAGGCCCGCGACTTCATGACCGTTGAAAACATAGGACCCGGCGGAGAATTCCCGGTAAACACCGGCGGCGGATTGCTATCGGAAGGTTATTATATGGGAATGACTCCCATAGCCGAGGCTGTGATGCAGATGTCTGAGCGCTGTGGAGATCGTCAGTTAGGTGTCATGCCGGGTACAAGACTCCCCGAATTCATGATCGTCTCGGATAACGGCGGCTTCTATCGAAGCAACGAGACTCTTATCTTAGAAAGGGGGAAATAAGAATGGCTCAAGTATTAAAGGTAAATCTGCCTTTTGATCTCAGAACCAGCCATGATAATGATTTGTTTTATAAAACTGCTCATGAGAAGCAAATATTTATTCTTCCCTACTGCAACAGCTGCGACCAGTATTTCTGGCCTGGCGCTTTTATCTGCCAGCACTGCGGCAGCACCGACGTTGAGTGGAAAGAAGCTTCGGGCCATGGCAAAATTTACTCCCACGTGGAAGGCCGCTTCCCGTTCCATAAGGCAATTAAGGAACATCTTCCCATCGCGATTTGCTCTGTGACCCTGGACGAGGGACCGCGTGTATTTGGCCGCCTTGTCAATTATGGAGACATCGAAAAGGTTTCTTGTGATGCACCGGTGCATCTCGTATGGCTTCAAGACGATGAAAAAGGATGCACAATCATGGGATTTGAGCTGGACTAAATTTAGAGCATAGATAAAGGAAAGGCAAATCGCCGAACAACTGATGCTCCCCTTCAAGCAGAGACCTGAAGAATAGAAATTCGGGACTGCCAGAAGGGGAGTTTCTTTTTGATAGAACGAGAGAGTTGGCCGGATTCATGGAGAGGCACGATTCTCAAGAGATGGAACAGAGAGAGGGTACATATTATTCGGGTTTTTGGAATCAATATTTGGCATCGGGGACGTGTATTATTTCTAGCATTTGAACCAACATAAGTACATAGTAAATCCAAGAACGCCTTTTTGCTCTGCTTGGTTACCCTCATCGGAGCCTTGATCTTCTATATGCCCAGCAAGAACATCAGGACAAGGTGGTTGTATAACCATCAGGCAGTCTAATTTGAGTATAGGAAAATACTAGTATAAGGAGGATAACCAGATGAAGAATAAAATGATGTCATTGCTCCAGGCCACCGACTTGATCAAAGACAATATGCTGTTGGCCATCGGCGGCAATGCCATGCACCGGACCCCCAGTCTTTTCACCCTGGCCCTGACCAGGAAGCCGGTCAAGAATCTGAAGCTGTGCGGAGCGGCTCCCGGTCTGGCCACCGACATCCTGCTGGCTAGCCAGCAGGCGGACACCTCTTATTTCGGATTTTCAGGCCTGGAGAATGAAGCCGGCCTCTCGCCGGGCATGCGCAAAGGAATGGAAGGGGAGGGCAAGATCAGAGCCATCGAGGGCTCCTGAACTGCCATGATTCATGCTCTCCGTGCGGGAGCTTATGGAATTCCTTTCATGCCGGTCGGAGGAATGTGGGGCAGCGACCTGGTCGGGATTCGTCCGGAATTTTACCAGATAATGAAGAGCCCCTTTGACGGCGCCGAAGTGGTGTGCGTAAAAGCGCTGGCGCCCGATTACGCCATCGTTCACGTCCAGGAAGCCGACATCTACGGCAACTGCCGCATTCTAGGACCCAGTTACCAGGATGCCCTGATGGCCCGGGCGGCCAAGAAGACCATCGTGACCGCCGAACGTATCGTGGGATCATATCGTATGCAGGAAGAGCCCAAGCTGACGGCTATTCCGCACTTCCTGGTGCAAGCGGTAGTGGAACTGCCGGGTGGTGCCAAGCCCGGCATCTGCTATCCGGAATACCAAGGGGTCGAATGGGACAAACACAAGGCCTATCAAAAGGCGGTCAAAGCCGATGAAGTTCAAAAATTTGCCGATATGATGCTGGAAGGGAGGCTGTAAAAATGGAATATGGCAAACCTGAAATGATGGCAGCAGCGATAATCCGCCAGATCGAAGATGGAGACATCGTATTCCACGGCCTGGCCTCATCCACCCCCATGGTGGCCATGAAAGCGGCCAAGGCCATGGGCAAGGAATTCACTTATCTGACCCTGAGCGACGGGGTGGACCATGACTGGACCCGGGCCCCTTATGTGGCCTCGACCCTGACTGAAAACACCTATACTGGATCCGTAGCTACCTTTGGGTTGGACGAGATATTCGACCTCTACTGTTCCGGCAAGGGCGATATTGCTTTCCTGTCCTGCCTGCAGATGGACAAGGAAGGGCGCATCGCCATGTCCTACCTGGGCGGGGACTACGAACGTCCCAAGCTCAGAGGCCCGGGGGGAGCCGGCAGCGCTACCCTGCCCCCGGTGACCAAGAAGACCACCATCTGGAAAACCACTCACGACAAGAAGACCTTTATCGAACATGTAGATTTCGCTACCACCTCACCACCTTTGGATAAGGAGATGACGGTGATCACTCCCCTGTGCATTTTCAAGAAACCGGTCGGGGAGAAATACCTGAAAGTAGCCTATATCTTCCCCTTCACCACCTTGGAAGAGGTAAAGGAGAACACCGGCTGGGAGATCGACCAGATGGAGGTGCCGGTTATGAATCCGCCGACAGAAGAAGAACTGACTGCCCTCAAGAAGGTCGACCCCAACAACATTCTACATTTCGAATTCAAATAGTCCTGGCTTCAGGCAGCCTGTCGTTGCCACGTCGGCAGGCTGCTTTTGGCATTGGTGAACGCTGATATTAGGTGCACTTCTTTGTTCGGCTCAACCGTATCCAGAATACATCTCCAGGCGGGAGGGAGAAAGGCTAGCGCTTTAATGGCAGTAATGCTGTTTGATGACCGTAATGATGTATTTATGGAGGGGGCAAATCAGGAATCAAGTATATGCTATAATAGGGGCAAAGACGGTTTTGACGTCAGACAGTAGATGGGGAGAAAGAATGATGGAGAAGAAAACAAGCGACCAGAATCCCGAATCCTTCCCAACCGATCTTTCCGAGGATTATACGGCCCAAACCGATGTCCCCATTGTTGCTATCGGAGCCTCGGCCGGAGGGGTGGAAGCCCTGACCGCCTTTTTTAACCAAGTACCGGATAACAGCGGCCTGGCTTTCGTCGTGATACAGCACATGAATCCGCAGTGCGAGGATCTGCTGGCGGAAATCCTCCAGCATGCCACCTCCATGAAGGTGGTGCAGTCCCGTGATCTCATGGCGGTGGCGCCCAACTGTGTATATACCATCCCCCCCAATAAGAAAATGACCATACATAACGGGCTCCTGCATGTCCACGATTATTATGCCGTCCATACCCGTCCTCAGCCTGTCAACTTCTTTTTCGAGTCCCTGGCGGATGACGAGGGCCCGGCCAGCCTCGGTGTAATTCTGTGCGGTACCGGTGCGGATGGAGCAGCGGGGATTAGAGCCATCAAGGCAAGCAGCGGCGCGGTATTTGTCCAGGATCCGGTTTCGGCCCAATTTGACGGTATGCCCCGCAGCGCTATCGCAACCGGTCTGGCGGATTATATAGGTGCGGCGGAATCCATACCGGACCAGATCCTGGCTCATCTGGCCAGCCAAACTCCTGGCCGCCAGCCGGATTTGCCGCCAGTAGTTCCCCGGCGGAGTTCCTATTACCAGATCCTGGACATATTGCAGTCGGCCACCGGCCATG